>DASPIR010000029.1 GCA_035628995.1 Clostridia bacterium
TTGAGAGTTGAAATCTAAGCATTTTATGGGGATTTAAAGGCATTTAAGAAGATTATGTATCTTAAATGCCTTTGGGCTATTGCATAATTTGTAGTACATTTGTATATTTATTCTAGGCTACGCATTTTTCAGCGGTTTCCCAGGTACAGCAGTTAAGAACTTATTTACTATAATTAACCTAATATGTTCTTTTGTTCTGTATCTGGCACCTACTCTGCACAGCTAGTTATGCACTGCAAACTCCGAAGTCTTTTGACGGACAAGCATGTTCTGCAAACTGTCCTGCGAGTGCCCCAATGCCTTTAAGCTCTCTTGCTGTTGATCACATATATAGGCTTTAAGCTCCGCTTTTAGTTCCTCGTCGACCGTCTGTGCATAAACTTTTAATGCAGGGTCAACTCCTGCCGGGCCTGATTGATATAATATCTGTACATCAAAGCTGTCCAGTGTTCCCGAAAGATAACGGTCCCCATTGTAGCGGGCAACAAAGCCGTCCGGATTAAGCAAACAAAGTGTGCAGAGCATCATAGCGCCTACAAAAGCCGAAAGCCGAACAATTGAGAATTGCCATTTCTGTAATGCAATCACACCGCCGCAAACAACAGCGAGAAAAACCATGAACAAGCATGGCAGCAGTCGGCGGATGGAAAGCCCATATGCCCCGATATACAGTGCCATTTTGCTGAATGCGGTAGCGATAAGTACTAAAGTCAGTATAGAAAGCAGACAATTGAGTATTCTCAAAATGTAATTTTCTCTCTGAGGCTTTTTGCAAAAAAGATTTGCTAATGTCAATAAGGATAGATTGATAGCCGCAATTTGGCACAGCTCAAAAAATCCGCTGCGGGCATATTCGGAATAAATCTGCCATCCCTCCGGTCTCTGTCCAAGGAATGCCGAGAAAAAATAGGGCAGCTGGCTGCATATGAATACTAAATATAGACAGCACATTAAACCGAGTACAATATAAACAGTAGCCGATGCGAGTAACCGCAAGGATTCGACCGCATGCTGAGTGCCCTCCTTTTTGAATGTCCGGCAGCCTCTGCTGTGGGCGCAGCCTGCCACAAGCCCAAATAGATAAGCTGCGATTGGAACCGCAAGAATACCGTGAAGTATAAGATCCTCAAACTGATTTTGCACCCATTGGTAGTATTCATAGATTCCCTTTGCGATTCTGGAGAAACCTCCGCTGTCCGCTCGCATCAGTAATGGTAAAACCATACCTGCGACCAATAACGCAAGCAGTAGGCCGAGTGCAATGGACAAAATCTGCCTTCCCGCGTTTCTTTTTATATATTGGGGTGAAGAAAGACTTTTATACTGGCAGCCGAAGTTTTTAAACGGAATAATAAACATGCCGTTAATGCCGTCCAGGAAAAGCCAATTACTGGTACTGCCCAGTATTAGCCGGTCTGTGGCGCACATTACAAAATAAACGGCTGCGCAGAACAAAAACAAACTGCGCCATGGCTCTAAACCATTGTTTGCATAAAGAGAATAGCTGATTCCGGTCAGTACAACCGCTGTAAGCCAAAAGTATCCTGAACGCGGAATGCTTACCCCTTTTTTTATAAGATATATAGTAACTGCAAAGCAATAGCTAATGGTGAACACCGTAACACCCCAACCCTGCCATGAAAACATTACCCACCGGGCGAAGAAGAACCCCAGGACAAAGGTAAAAAGCGCAAGAATGCTGTCCTTCCGGTCCGCTTCAAAGGGTTCTTTGAGCTTAAAACCCATGGGTGCTTCCACTACAGCAGCCTGAGATGTGTCATCAGTAAATGGTGCTTTGCTATCACTGGAAAAATGCCCGTTCATATGCCCTGCCTCCTTATTTTAGTCTTATTCATTGAATTCCAGAATGTCACCGGGCTGGCATTCAAGCGCCTTACAGATTGCCTCCAATGTGGAGAAACGTATTGCTTTAGCCTTTCCGGTTTTAAGTATGGAGAGATTCGCCTGACTGATACCGATTTTTTCAGACAGTTCGCCAGACGACATCTTTCTCTTTGCCATCATCACATCCAAATTCACTACAATTGGCATGTCGTTTCTGCCCCCTTTATACCGTGAATTCCGTCTCATTTTTTAGTTCCACTGCTTGAGCAATAACATTTTTGACAACCCGCACAATCAGCCCCATGAATGCAGCAGCTACCGCCACAAATATCCAAGGGAAATAATATGGTATTGAAACAAAGCAGATAATTGCTCCTGCAAAACAGCTCCAGGAAATCCGTCTTAAATACTCCACATTCTCTGTAATAAATACCTGCTCAATCTCAATGTGATGGAGTAAACGGTAAAGGCAGAAAAGCAGTACCGCTGCCGGAACACTTCCTGAATAAATGGTTGATAGGAAGAAAGCTTCCGTCCCAACTAAATCAGCCCGTGAAAAATCTAGAAACCGCCGCACAAGCCATGGTGCTGATAAAGCGGTGCCGATTAACATAACCGTGAAAATTAGAACGCAAAATTTACTAAGACTAATTGATTTCTTGCCATTCCACATAAAATCATCCTCCAAAATATTATGGGAAATTCCCTTTCATTGGTTGTAGTATAGCATATGCTTTGTTGATATACAATATTATATTATTGTTTTTCGATATATTTTTTATGTTTTATTAAATTTTTAATTAAGGTAACTCAATTGAAAGGCGAGATGCCACTTTGTAAACTGAAATGCAATGTTTGTAATCGACAACTGAATATTTGTAAACGAAACGCCACTTTTGTAACCGAGATGCCAGTTTTGTAAATGAAACGCCACTTTTGTAACCCAAATGCAGTTTGATTTTATACATTTTCTGATGTATGATAATAGAAAACTGCATGCCAAACGGAGGTCGACTCCCTCTCGATGTTTTTGTAATCGGAGAATCCACCCCTGATAGATTTTCTAGATGGGCTGTTGGCGGCATGGCTTCATATTATTTTTTGAGAAGAGCTGGTTTTAACACAATGTCACTGGAGGCAACCGGTGAACATTCAAGTTTCTGCAAGATCTCTTCTCCATGATAAAAGCTGAACGTTTCGTATGGGCTATGATTGTTCAGCTTTTTTCTTTTGTAAGAGTTGATATGGTTCATCATGAGATTGATATCTTCCTGTGTCAGTTCATTAAAGCCGGTTCCTTTTGGAAGTATCCTGCGAATCAATTCATGATTAACCTCAATAGAACCTTTCTGATAAGGACTGCCGGCATCACAATAGAATACTCTTGTATGCATTCCCCTGTAGTTCCCGGTACCGTACTCTATTGCTTTTGGATTCGAGAATTCGCTTCCGTTATCGGTCAAGATTATCGGGAACAGCCTTTTAAAGGCTTCGCATCCAAGTCGATCAAATAGCATTTCAAAGATATCCGTTACTGATTTCGAAGTATTGGCATCCCGGAGATATGCCAGCATGAAGCTGCTGTCTACGAAATGGATGGTAAGAAGGCATTTTCCGCCTTTGCTGCCAATGACAGAATCCATTTGAACAACAGCTGTGTCAGGATTTTTATCCAGAAATGTATTGAACTCCTGATAATTACGTCCGATGCGGCATCCTTTGTCCACTTTGAATTCCGGCTTTTTGTAGCGTTCACGGAATTTCACTTTTCTTGGAAGATCAATGTTGCGTATTTCCAGAAGGCAGGCATCTATGTAGTTATAAATGGTTTTCTCACTGCACATCAGTTCATCTTCATGGGTAACATATATCTGATGTATTGACTGACCATTCCGTACCAACGGACTAATAATAGCGTTAAGTCTTGCTATTTCTTCTTCGGAAATACATAGACCACTACGGGATTCCGAAATCATCTCATGTGCTTTGATATGGGCATGCTCTGCATCATAAATGTTTTTGAGAAGAGTACACTTTCCGATGGTTTCACAGCCATTGCAGACATAGGGTACACGGTATCTGGCAGTACAGATCTCCTCAACATAATCTGAACAGTTATCATTACAATAAGGACATATTTTACAATACTGTGTTGCGGATCGCTTACATTCATTTCCACAGATATCCTTCTTCCTACATGTAAAGCGGTTCTTACATGCATTATACGGATACCCTGGATACCCTGTGGCAACTTCAGAATAATGATTCTGAAGTTCTCTTGAGATAGTGGTTGGATTCTTATCCAGCCTGCGGCTGATTTCTTTAAAAGAAAGACATTCTTTCAGGAACTTCTGTAATTCAAGCCTTTCTTCATAAGTAAAAAATTTAGACATATATCCTCCGTTTTTGCCGCCAACATTTCTAGGATATATGATTTTAGAACATAGGAAAATAAAAAGACTGGCTTATCACCAATCTTTTTGTAAGCCGGGATGCAACCTCCCGGCCATAAATATATATCACATTAAAATCACTTAATTTTAATCGATGAGGGTTGCATCTCGATTTTCAATTAAGGTTTAATTAAGGTAAGATTTGTGATTTTTCTCAAGCATATACTTTGCTATTTATACTTACAGCTCGTGCGAAATGTAATTCTTATGAGACAAAAAGACATAAGTGTCAGACACGACTGATAGACGGTTAATATAGCTCCATTATTCTATATGTGTCAAGCTGTCGTGTCCGGCACCATATTCTGAGCAAGCCGTATTACATTGAAGTCTTTGCCACTACTGAATATTAATGGTAATATTATATTTGAATGAGTATGCCTGAAGTCCAAGTGCTCTGAAATACCAAAACCAAAATAGAACTTGAGACCGTGGAAATGTGGGGTAAATGATGTATCAGGACAGATTCAGAATTGATGATTATGAAAAATGGCGAAAAGTGGATTTCAAGTATCCTATGATATTTAAGCCATGTCGTATACTTGAGCCGTATGTCAGCTACTACTGGCTTTCGATTTTTACCGGTACAGAAAATGAGGCACAGCGGCTGAAGCCAAAAACTGTTACCTTGATCCCTGATGGCGGCTCCAGCATTATCTTTGATATCAATTATAAGCAGAACTGGCACCATGAGAGTATCTGGGGAGTCATGGACAAACCGATGGTGGTATACAACCAGCATAGTATAAGCAAAGGAGAGACTATGACCTTTGGGGTGGATTTCAAGCCCATTGGGTTGTACCGCTTCCTGAATATACCTATGTGGGAGTTCACCAATAATTCACCGGAGCTTAATTCAGTTTCTTATTCCACTTTCCATCAGCTTGCAGAAAGTATGGTAAATGCCGAATCCATAGGAGAGCAGATTCATACAGTTGAATCATTCCTGATTAAGCAGCTCAATAAAGTAAAAAGTTCTCAATCCCCGGTTATGGAGGCTTTATATACCATATGTGAAACCTCTGGAAGTATAAGGGTAAGTGAACTTGCAAGCAGGCTTTTTATCAGCGAGAGAAGCCTGCGCCGCCTGTTCCGTGATTGTGTTGGGATCTCTCCCAAAACTCTATGCAGGATAACAAGGCTGCAAAGTGTGATGAAGAATTGTATGGGAGATAAACAGCTGAACTTTCTTATGGCTGCGTATGATAACGGGTATTTTGACCAATCCCATTTTATAAAGGATTTTAGGGAATTTTGCGGCTATACTCCCGGCCAATATAAAAAGCTATGATGTCCGATTTTTACAATAAATCAAAGCATTTATTGTTTAAGATATAGTTAAATTAAGCTTAGGGAGGGGTTCAAATGAAAATGGAACTACCGGTTCAGGCACCGGATTGGATTAAAGAATCGTGGGAAGGCCAGTTCGAAGTTTTTCCCTGGTACTATTTCGCCATTGATCTGCCTTCGCCGATTTTTATTGTCACTACTCTCAAAGAAAACGGACTGGCGAATGCACAGCTAAGTACATGGGGTATGATTGCAGGGTCAGGAAATGAGCCAAAATTCATACTTATGGTGCATAACTATACCGAGACCAGAAAACTGATTGAGAAAACCGGTGAATTTGTTATTAATTTTCCGGACATAAGCCTGAAGGACAAATTCAGGAACACTATCAGCCGATTTGATAATGATACCGATGAGATACTGGCATCCGGATTACAGCATGATGCATCCGCAAAAGTCAAGCCTCTACGTGTTAAGGAGTGTTTTGCACATTTTGAGTGCAAGCTGGATTGGATACAGGATATAGAAAAAGTAACAAAATCCACATCCCTTGTACAGGGCAGTATAGTACATGCTGCCATAGAAGAAAATGTACTGTCTGACGATTTGAAGACAACCTGCGAGAACAGGAAATGGGTATTTAGTGTCCATGAGATGGTGAATCCCAAAACGGGCAACCATGACAGCGGCTTCTTAGCTAAACTGGACATGAATTCAGGGATAAAAATTGATGTATAAAAAACATAAATCCTGTGATTATGCACAATCACAGGATTTTCTATTTAATTCAAATTATTTTTGGTGGAGGCGAGGGGAATCGAACCCCTGTCCGAAAGTATCTTGGTCACAGCTTCTCCGAGCGCAGTCAGTGATTTAAAATTCCCTCTACCGTACGCCCGCTGACAGGCTTACAGTGTTAGTAGCTTCATAATGCGTCAGTTACCTCAAAGCTTTGGTAGTGACGGACCCCGCTAAATGACGCCCAATCCTAAAGTGCGGGAACTAAAGGTTGAACGAGCAGCCTTAGGCTGCTAACGCGTAATCGTTGTTAGCGTTTAAATTAATTTTCCAGCTTTTTATGGTGCCGCTGGGACCACCGCTCGCTTCCATGGCCTCAACTACCCCCGTCGAAACCTTTACGCCCCCGTAAATAATTGCCTAATGGGTATTCCTACTGGGTCCTGCCACGTGGCTCGTGCAAAGTCTTATGTTTGTTCTTCGAAGCCTATGCTGGCGAACATTGTTCGCCCCTACTCCTCGAAACCCCGAAACCTCGCAACCTAGTATTCTTTCCCTCTAAATTGCCTTTCCACTTCTCTTTTGGCATCGCGTTCTATGATGTCCTGGCGCTTGTCATGAAGTTCTTTGCCTTTTGCTATGGCAAGCTGAACCTTTACCAAGCTGCCTTTAAGATAAATCGAAAGTGGTATAAGAGTGTAGCCTTTTTGCTGAACATAGCCTATGAGTTTGTTTATCTCATACTTATGCAAAAGCAGTCTTCTTGTCCTCATAGGGTCCTTGTTGAATATATTGCCCTGCTCGTATGGACTTATGTGCATGTTGTAAACAAAGACCTGACCTTTGTCTACTATTGCATAGCTATCCTTAAGGTTGACACTGCCCTTTCTTATGGATTTCACTTCTGTGCCGGAAAGTTCTATTCCAGCTTCGTAAGCATCCTCAATAAAGTATTCGTGTCTTGCTTTTTTATTTTGTGCAACTGTCTTTGTGCTGCTATTTGCCATACTATCCAACTCCGCAATATATTCTACAGTATTCCGGCATGTATCAATTTCCCAGCCGGATTTGAACGTGTATATATATTATATCATCCTTCAAATCAGTGTCAACTTATATAGTATAATGAAATGCAAATGTAATATCAATGGTATATAAAGTATAAAGATTGCAGAAGTGCAGTACGTATATCTCCTGCAATCTTTTCACCTTCTTAATCTTCCCTTTTATTGCGTTTTGCCTCAACCAGAACAAAATCTATAGTTCTACTGGAGATATCAGCATTCAGAACCCTTATTCGTGCATTGTCACCTATCCTGTAGATCTTTTTCAGCCTTTCGCCAATTAGCATGTGATGTACCTCATCATACTGATAGTAGTCATCCTCAATGTTGCTGATGTGCACTAAACCTTCAATAGTATTTTCCAGTTCAATAAACATTCCAAAGGAAGTGACATTGGATATTATTCCGTCATATTCCTCCCCTATCCTGTCCTTCATATACTCCGCTTTCTTGAGGTCTTCGACAGCTCTTTCCGCTTCATCCGCTGCCCGCTCTCTGATAGAACACTGCTCTGCAATACTCTCAATTATCGACTGCAGATGCTTCACTCTCTTTTCCGTGAGCTTCCCATGGATACCCTCTTTTATAATCCTGTGTATCATAAGGTCAGGATACCTTCTTATAGGCGAAGTGAAGTGGCAGTAATACTTTGCAGCAAGTCCAAAATGCCCCATGCTGGTGGAAGTATATCTTGCCTTTTTAAGAGAACGCAGCATCAATGTATTTATAATTCGCTCTTCTTTCGTCCCCTTAATCTGATCTGTAAGCTGCTGCAGTGCTTTCGGGTGAATCTCCGCGATTCCCTTAAGATGGTATCCAAAGTTGAATATAAATTCATTAAAAGCCTGAAGCTTTTCTGCATTAGGGTCTTCATGCACTCTGTAAACGAAAGGCAGCTCTTTCCAGAACATATCCTCAGCAATGGTTTCATTGCACACAAGCATAAATTCCTCAATTATCCGCTCAGATATTCCTCGTTCGTAAGGTCTTATTTCTATGGGCTTGCCCTTTTCATCCAGTATGATTTTGGATTCCTCAAATTCAAAATCGATGCTTCCTCTCGTGCGTCTCCTTTTGTGCAGTATTTGCATGAGGTTCTCCATTTGCTTGAAGTTATCTGCAAGATCACTGTACCTTGCCATTACTTCGGGATCATTGTCGGTAAGTATCTTGTTTACATTCTTATATGTCATTCTTTCTTTTGTCTTTATGACACTTTCATATATCTCATATCTCTGCACCTTGCCCTTTTTGTCTATCTCCATATCACAGCTCAAGGTCAGCCTTTCTATTTGAGGATTCAAGCTGCAGATACCATTGGAAAGTCTTCTTGGCAGCATTGGCACCACCCTGTCAACCAAATATACGCTTGTGCCTCTCTTAAAAGCTTCCTTATCAAGATACGAATTTTCAAAAACATATTGAGTTACGTCAGCAATATGTACACCCAGCAAGTAATTGCCATTTGGAAGCAGCTCTACGGATACAGCATCATCCAGGTCTTTCGCATCCTCCCCGTCTATCGTGACAATGACTTTATCCCTCAAGTCTCTTCTCTTTGCAATGTCTTCTTCGGAAACCTTCTCCGGTATTTTCTCGGCTTGGCCTTCCACCTCAGATGGGAATTCTTCCGGCAGATTGTGTCCTCTTATGATTGATATAATGTCTGTACCTACATCATCTTTATGTCCTAAAATTTCTACAACTACACCCTCAGGGTTTCTCCTTGCCTCCGGCCATTGTGTTATCTCAACTACTACCTTATGTCCATCCTTTGCACCATTAAAGTCAGATTTGGATATGAATACATCCTGATATATCCTCGGATCGTCAGGCACCACAAAACCAAAGCCTTTGCCATTCTCAAAGGTTCCTACAACCTTTTCGTTTGCCCGCTTCAGTATCTTGATTACCTCGCCCTCGCTCTTCTTGGTGCCTATTTCACCTGAAGTAAGTCTTGCAATTACTCTATCATTGTTCATTGCACCATTAAGGCCTTCTGCGGGTATAAAAAGGTCATATATATCCTTGTTGTCCGGTATGAGAAAACCAAAGCCTTTTTTATTGCCTTGAATTCGACCTGCTACAAGATTCATTTTTTCAGTCACGCCATACTTATTCTTTCTTGTGACTATTATACTTCCGTCCTCAAGCAGTGAATTTATTACTTCATCAAATTCCGATGTCTGTTGAAAGTCTTGCTGAAACTCTTGAATCAGTTCATTATATGACAGGGGTTTGTACGTGTCCTCCTTCATGAAGGACAACAACTTATTCTTCATTTCCAGATTTACTTCTTTTTCTTGATTATCCAACACTGCTGCACCTCTCTTCTAAATATTTCACGAAATACATTTTCATCTTTATTCGAACTTCGCGTAAATGTTTCATTGGTTGTTATTGAGTTTGCACTATGCCCAAGGGGAATACATTTGTGCACTCAATATTTTTTTCCTTTTCTCTTTTGAAAGCTGATTTGGTCTTTATAAAACTGTATACTTCCTCAAAAACCTGCTCCTTTTCCTTATCGCAGGTTATTAAATGACCACTTTTTCGGAGATAAATAATGCTCTTATCTTTAGACCCTATATTGTTGTATATTATATTCGCACTCATAGGACTGACTGTCCTGTCTCCATAGGATTGCATAACAAGCACAGGCTTTTCAATATATTTAAGGTTTGTTTTTACATATCTTATTAACTTGAACAGATTATGCACGCTTATTATGGGGGATCTGTCATAGCTTATTATATTAATATCCTTCTTTTCCTGGTTTCTTAGTATGTATGTCTTAAAATTCCTTTCAATAAATGAGAAGGCAGCTAATCTGCCATGTATTCTTATAGGTGCTGAAAGGGTAGCAACACCTCTGACATCATAATTTCTTGCAAGATATAGTGATAACAGTCCTCCCATGGAAAGCCCCACAGAAAATACCTCATCACACTCCTGCTTAAGTGACTTATAACCCTCCACAGCTCCGCGTATCCAATCCCTATAACCACACCTTTTCATATCTTCAGGTGTTGTCCCGTGTCCTTTTAGAAGAATTCCCTTTACTGTATATCCTTTGTCCCGGAGGAATTCGCCCAGAAAACGCACTTCAGAGGGAGTTCCTGTGAATCCGTGAATTAGCAGTACGCCTGTATTGTTGCCTTTATAATAAAATTCTTTTGCAAATTCACTATTCATATCGTTCAAAAAAACCACCTCCTAGCGTTTTAAAAAAAACATTTTTCAAACCAATTCAAATTTCATAAAACGTTTCCTTAGCGTTATTGAATTCGCACACCGCCCTATAAACATTCTGTTGCGTTCAATACTACAATTATTATGGACATATTTGCACTATTACATTCAGAAGGCTTTTTCTGCAATTTAGATAATCAGCATCACCAGAAAACTGTTTCTTTTTTATTTGAGCTTTTGCAGCAGATACCCGAACGATACAATATTCGCAAGCACTACCAACGGGATTCCCAGTGTAAATTTCAAATGCTTGGTTTTGTGGTGGAAAAGGCTCATTCCCAGGAGTACGCCTAACCCGCCTCCCAAAAGTCCCACAATGAAAATGCTGCTCTCTCTGATCCTCCATTTGTGCCTGTGCGCTTTATGCTTATCTATTCCCATAATCGCTAAAGCTGATATATTGATAACAAAAAGATATATAAATAATACTTTCATCATAATCTCCTTTGCTATAAAAAATAAAAAGATGATAATTTCTACCATCTCTTTAATATTACATGATTATATGTTTATTATCAAATCAGACTCTGTATACGTAGAATACTACAGGAATAATGGTGCAAATACCAATGAAACTATAGTCATGAGCTTTATAAGTATATTCATAGAAGGTCCTGCTGTATCTTTAAATGGGTCTCCTACAGTATCTCCTACAATTGCGGCTTTATGTGGTTCGCCGCCCTTTCCGCCATGCTCGCCGGACTCTATATATTTCTTGGCATTATCCCATGCGCCACCTGAGTTTGCCATCATAATTGCCAGGAGCACCCCTGTAACAACCGCGCCGGCTATCAGTCCTCCAAGAGCACCTTTGCCAAGTAATAATCCTACAAGAATTGGAGCTGCTACAGCCAGAACTCCCGGTATTATCATTTCTTTTAGAGCTGCTTTTGTTGAAATATCAACGCACGTTGCATAATCTGGTTTTGTTTTGCCTTCCATGATGCCCGGCATCTCCTTGAACTGTCTCCTAACCTCTTCAATCATCTGATAAGCAGCTTTGCCCACAGCTTCCATAGTAAGTGCGGCAAAGAGGAAAGGCAGCATGCCTCCGATAAACAAGCCTATCATTACATTAGGATCAAGTATGTCAATTCTGTCAAGCTGCACAGCCTGTGAGTAAGATGCAAAAAGTGCAAGGGCTGTCAATGCTGCAGAACCAATAGCAAAGCCCTTTCCTATTGCAGCTGTTGTATTTCCTACTGAATCGAGCTTATCAGTTATTGCTCTGACTGACTTGGGAAGGCCTGCCATTTCCGCGATGCCCCCTGCATTGTCAGCTATAGGTCCATAAGCATCTACCGCAACTGTCATACCGGTTGTCGAAAGCATTCCAACTGCTGCAAGGGCTATACCATAAAGACCTGCAGCCTTATATGATACAAGTATTGCTAAAGCAATGAACAGTACTGGAGCTACAGTGGAGAGCATACCTACTCCTAGTCCGCTTATTATTGTTGTAGCTGCCCCAGTATTTGACTGCTGGGCTATTTTCTTTACATATTTGTAATCACCTGAAGTATATATTTCAGTAAGATAGCCTATTATCATACCTACAATAAGTCCTGCGGCAATCGCCCAGAACGCATTCAAATTGCCGAACATATAACGGCTTAATACAAAAGATGCAATTATTACTATAATTGCGCTGCCGTAAGTTCCATTTCTAAGAGCACTCTGAGGATTGCTCTTCTCATCAGTCCTTACAAAGGCTGTTCCTATTATAGAAGCCACAATGCCTATAGCTGATAGAAGCAGCGGGAATAATACACCCTCTACCCTGCCTGCATAAAAAACAGCACCAAGAGTTATAGCAGAAATAATCGATCCCACATATGATTCAAACAAGTCTGCTCCCATACCGGCAACATCACCCACATTGTCACCAACGTTATCTGCTATAACAGCTGGGTTTCTCGGGTCATCCTCCGGTATGCCGGCTTCCACCTTACCCACAAGGTCTGCGCCAACGTCAGCTGCTTTTGTAAAAATACCGCCGCCGACACGGGCAAATAGCGCAATGGAGCTTGCTCCCAAGCCAAAACCTGTTACTATGTTAGCATCCCTGATTATCATATATAAAGCACCCACACCCAGGAGACCCAGCCCCACAACACACATACCCATTACAGCTCCGCCCTTGAAAGCAATACCAAGTGCTTCATTCTGTCCACTTTGCGCTGCGTTCGCAGTCCTGGCATTTGCCTTTGTAGCCACCTGCATTCCGATAAAGCCTGCAAGTACTGAGCAGCCTGCTCCAGCAACGAAACATATGGCTGTTAGCCAGCTTTTAAGGAAAATACCTAATATGACAGACATAACTACGACGAACACGGCAAGTACCTTATACTCCCTGAACAGGAATGCCATGGCCCCTTCATGAATAAAACCCATTATTTCCTTCATCCTGTCGTTACCGGGGTCTTTCTTAATTATGCTGGCAGCCAAAACCCATGCAAAAATCAAAGCAAGCACTCCTGACAGCGGAGCCAGAATCATTAAATCCATTCAATAACCCTCCTAATACATTAATGTGATATACTATAATACTGTATACATGCCTGGGACATAATATAGCCTAACAAAATGTCAGGCTATAATTATCAAAATATTATTTTACAAGTACCAATACAACAGATAAAATCATGAACACAATTGCAGTTACTGTTGTCAGCTTCGAAAACAATGCTTCGTATCCTTTGCTTGCTTTCTTTCCGAAAAGCTGCTCTGCTCCCCCAGCTATTGAACCGGACAAACCGGCACTTCTTCCCGGCTGTAGAAGCACGCTTACAATCAGCGTCACACAAACAATGTACTGTAAAATTACTAAAGCTATTCTCACTCCCAGCACCTCCCATCTTACTGTAGTTATCATCACATTGTGCTAAAAGAACGCGAAGGTTATTACTATTCTTTCGCTCTTTCTGCCTTTTATGCGCCTAATCATTAGGCGAAATCCTATAAACAACATTTTAACACATAGAGAGATAAAATACAATAATGGGATATTTACTATACCCCATTATTGTATCACATATTTTTATATTGTATAGCACTTATAGGTTAAAAAACGCATTTATGCCTAAATATTTTGCCATTGTGTCTAATCCTTCTTCAATTCTCATAAGCTGATTATACTTTGCAACCCTGTCAGTTCTAGAAGGAGCACCTGTTTTTATCTGTCCGGCATTTACAGCAACAACCAGATCAGCAATTGTAACATCTTCTGTTTCTCCGGAGCGATGTGAAATAACAGCAGTATATCCTGCTCGATTGGCCATCTGTATAGCATCCAATGTCTCAGTCAAAGTTCCGATCTGGTTAACCTTTATGAGAATGGAATTGCATACGCCCATCTCTATACCTTTTGCTAATCTTTCAGTATTCGTAACAAAGAGATCGTCTCCTACTAACTGAATCTTTTTGCCCAGTTTGTCGGTCATAAGCTTCCAGCCTTCCCAATCCTCTTCCGCCATACCGTCTTCAATGGATATTATCGGATACCTATTGACAAGATCAGCCCAATATTCTACCATCTCTTCTTTGGTCTTCATAAAATCTGACTTCCAGAAATAGTATTTGCCTTCTTGTCCCTTGGCTTTAGCTTCTTCAAACATTTCTGTAGCTGCAGGGTCTAAAGCAATGAAAAATTCCTTACCGGGCTTATAGCCTGCTTTGGTAATCGCTTCTACAATAACTTGAAGTGCTTCTTCATTGGACTTTAGATTGGGTGCAAAACCACCTTCATCTCCAACAGCAGTATTATAGCCTTTTGATTTAAGTACTGACTTGAGGTTATGGAACACTTCAGCACACATTCTCAGAGCTTCCTTAAAGCTTTCTGCTCCAACCGGCATTACCATGAATTCCTGAATATCTACATTATTGTCTGCATGTTTACCGCCATTAATGATATTCATCATTGGGACTGGAAGAGTCTTTGCATTTACGCCTCCAACATACTGGTACAGTGGAAGTCCAAGCGCTTCAGCAGCTGCATGAGCTACCGCCAATGATACGCCTAGTATTGCATTTGCGCCAAGCTTTGCTTTGTTAGGAGTACCATCCAACTCAATAAGAGCTTCATCTATTGCAACTTGATCAAGGGCATTCATACCTATTATTTCCGGAGCAATTATTTCATTTACGTTATTTACAGCAGTCAATACGCCTCTTCCAAGGTATCTTGATTTGTCGCCGTCCCTAAGCTCTACAGCTTCAAACGCACCTGTTGATGCTCCCGAAGGTACTGCCGCTCTACCTAGTGCTCCGCCTTCCAACTCTACTTCAACCTCTATAGTTGGATTTCCTCTTGAGTCCATTATCTCTCTTGCAAATATATCAGTTATTACTGTCATAAATCATTATCCTCCTTAAAGTTAATATATTTATTATAGGTTATAATTAACAATCTTAGAAAACTCGGCTGCATCCAAGCTTGCTCCGCCTACCAGGGCTCCGTCGATTTCGGGCATATCCATAAGCTCCCTTGTGTTTGAAGCCTTTACGCTGCCTCCATAAAGTATTCGAGTCTTATCAGCTGCTTCATTCCCGAGCTTTTCTATGAGTTGTTTTCTTATGAAGCCTATCACTTCATTGGCATCCTGGCTGGTGGCAGTTTTGCCTGTTCCTATTGCCCAAACTGGCTCGTAAGCTATTACAAGGTCATCGAGATTTCTGTTCTCCAAGCCTTCAAGACAGCCATTCAACTGAGTGGCAATTACATCGAAGGCTGCTCCTGTTTCTCTTTGTTCGAGAGTCTCTCCTACACAGAGAATTGGTTTTAGTCCGTGGTCTAATGCAGCAATGACCTTCTTGTTTATTTCGGAATCATCCTCCTTGAAATACTGTCTGCGCTCAGAATGACCCAGTATTACATATTCAATCTTTATATCCTTTAAAAAAACTGGAGAAATCTCGCCTGTATACGCACCGCTGTCCTTATAGTGCATATTCTGTGCTCCGACACCTATGTTGCTCCCACTTGCAGCTTTAACTGCTTCATTGAGACATACAAAGGTCGGACATACAACTACTTCAGCATCCGAACCCTTTACAAGTGGCTTTAGATCCTCTACAAGCTTAATTGCTTCGCTGACAGTTTTGTTCATTTTCCAGTTGCCAGCTATTAATGGTCTACGCATAATTTATACCTCACTTATTTTTCGTTTATCACATCGATGCCCGGGAGTATCTTGCCCTCGAGAAATTCAAGGGAAGCCCCGCCGCCAGTAGATATATGGGTTATTTTATCTGCAAAGCCCAGTTGTTCGATTGCTGCAGCAGAATCGCCGCCTCCGACAATCGTGGTGCCCTTGCATTCAGACATTGCCTCAGCTAGTGCAAAGGTACCCTTGGCAAAGTTCGACATTTCAAACACACCCATTGGTCCATTCCATACAACCGTCTTTGCATGCTTAACTATATCGGCAAAAACCTCTCTTGTATGTTCTCCAATATCCAGGCCTAGCTGATCCTCAGGTATCATATTTGCTGTTACTGTACGCCTGTGTGCATCATTATTAAATTCAGAAGCAACTACTATATCAATGGGAAGCAGCAGTTTAACACGCTTCTCCTCAGCTTTTCTGAGTATCTCCCCTGCCAGCTCCACCTTGTCGGCCTCGAGTATTGACTTTCCTATTTCATAGCCCATCGCTTTATAGAAGGTAAACGCCATACCCCCCCCGATTAGAAGTGCATCAACCTTATCCATAAGGTTCTCTATGACTCCTATCTTATCAGAGACCTTAGCTCCTCCCAATATAGCCACAAATGGCCTGACCGGTGAAGTAAGGGCTTTACCCATGATGTCCAGTTCCTTCTTTATCAGGAATCCTATAGCTGAAGGCAGATATTCTGCAATTCCTGCTGTTGTGGCATGTGCTCTGTGTGCTGTACCGAAAGCATCATTGACATATATATCACCGAGTGCCGCAAGCTTCTTTGAAAATTCCTTGTCGTTCTTTTCTTCCTCTTCATAGAACCTTACATTCTCAAGCAGCATGACCTCGCTTTCCTTAAGACTGTTAACCATTGCCAGCACTTCATCTCCAATGACATCACCAGCAAGCTTGACATCAGCTCCGAGCTTTTGGGCTAATCTTTCAGCCACCGGCTTCAGAGAATACTTCATATTGAACTTTCCCTTAGGTCTTCCAAGATGGGACATCAATATTACTTTAGCATTGTGCTCCCTTAAGTACTTGATTGTAGGAAGCGCCTCTCTTATTCTCCTGTCGTCTGTAATGCTTCCATTTTCATCTATTGGCACATTAAAGTCAACCCTTACAAGCACTTTTTTTCCATTAACATCTATATCCTGTATGGATTTTTTGTTCAGCACGAGAATCCCTCCTAATCCATCAAATTATCTTTAAATATATTTAGCCCGGCTTTGAGGTTACCTGCAAAACCGGACTATAGTGTAGACTTATTTATTAGCCATATATTTTATCAGGTCAACTATTCTGTTTGAATATCCCCACTCATTGTCATACCATGCAATGATTTTTACCATGTTGTCTTGTATTACCATTGTTGATAATGCGTCTAATATTGAAGAGTGAGGATTTCCTTTGAAGTCTATTGAAACAAGCGGCTCTTCACAATACTCAAGTATTCCCTTGAGTTCGTTTTCTGCTGCTCTCTTCATTGCTGCGTTTATTTCATCTACAGTAACGTTCTTTTCCAAGTCAGCAACCAAATCAACCACTGATACTGTGGGGGTAGGAACTCTCAATGAAAGGCCTGTGAGCTTTCCTTTAAGTTCAGGAAGCACTAGTGAAACTGCTTTTGCAGCCCCAGTAGTTGTTGGAATTATTGACAATGCTGCAGCTCTGGACCTTCTGAGGTCTGAGTGCGGCTGGTCAAGTATTCTCTGGTCATTTGTATATGAATGAATTGTATTCATCAAGCCTTTAACTATTCCAAAGTTTTCGTGAAGCACCTTTGCTACAGGAGCAAGACAATTTGTTGTGCAAGAAGCATTGGATATTATCACATGCTTTTCTGGATCGTATTTATCTTCATTTACACCCATAACTATTGTTATGTCTTCATTTTTTGCAGGAGCAGAAATTATTACCTTCTTTGCGCCACCTGCTACATGAGCCATTGCAGTTTCCTTGCTTGTGAATCTGCCTGTGGATTCGAGAACAACATCTACTCCGTACTCGCCCCACTTTATATTCTCCGGCTTTGTTTCAGCACAGATTTCAATCTCTTTTCCATTGACAACTATTGAATGTTCTTTAGACTGTACGTCTCCATCATATCTTCCGTATGTGCTGTCATATTTTAAAAGATGCGCTAATGTTTTTGGATCAGTTAAATCATTTATAAGTACTATCTCCGCATCCTTTCCAAACTTCTCCTGTGCGATTTTAAATACCGGCCTCCCAATTCTACCAAAACCATTGATTCCTACTCTTAATGCCATTATTAATTTCCTCCTCTTAAAATCTTATATATTTCACGAGCAGCAGCTTCATCTGTAACAACGACTCTGTTTTTTCTGCCCTTGTTTACCAATATTATGGGCTCAGCTTTACCAATGCCTCCGCCTACTGCCATCACAGTCTTTATATTGTCTAAATACTCCGGTTTTATACCTACGCTGCCTGACCTATATACAATCCTTCCGGTACTGTCAAAGTAGCAGCCTACTGCTTCGGCTCTAACCTTTAGAGTTTTTAGGTTTTCTACTTCCTCTTCAGTGAAATTTCTTTTCCTGCATATGGCTTCAAAAGAGCTGAAGCCATATATAAGAATATCAGTCTCTTTTATATAGTTGAGAACCTTGGCTATATCAGGGTCATCGGACATTCTATTTAACATATCCTCACTAATATTATCAGGTAAGTGCAGCAGATAATAGTTGCCGCCTATGTTCTTGGCCAATTTGGCTGCAACAATGTTTGCCTGGCGCTCCAAGTCTGCTTTTATTCCACCTCTGGCGGGAATTACAGTTACATTTTGCACTGCAATCTTGTAAGCGTTCTCTGCAACAGATAGAGCGGAATAACCCCCGCTTACTGAAATTACATCATTTTCTTCAATTATGCCTCTTAGATATTCAAAAGCTACTTTGGCCATTTCAACAAGTACCTGAATATCACTCTCAGCATCGCCAGGGACTACAATGAATTCCTTTATGTCCAGCATTGCTTTTACTGTGTTCTCGAGGTCTTTAAGCCCTTTAAGCTCCGAGATGTAATCCCTAAGCTTGTATATTATATCCTTACCCTCAACTGTCACCATCATACCGAGGGGCTGTATGTCTATAAGATTCTGGTTCTTTAATATATCAAGCTCACTTCTTACCCATCTTTCGCTCTGTCCGAGTATTCCGGCCAGTGCTCGTCTTCCGACAGGCTGGTTGAACTCTATTGCCCTCAGAATACTGTACCTCTTCTCCGTAATGTCCACAACTTCTGGCACGAGTCTTTTCTGCAAATTAATAAGTTCGCTCATCTTTTTACCTCTATGGCCAAATTTTATCCCACATACATTAATAACGTCCCGTCTAGATAATTATATTATATGCAAATCCCAATTTCAATATATAAATGTATTATTTGTTATTTTTTTAAAACTTATTAAGAGAGTATTGTGCAAAATTGCGAAAAATAAAAAAGCGGCTTACACCGCTTAATATCTTTTTCTCTTTGATGACGACAGAATTCCTAGCTCATCCCTGTACTTGGCAACTGTCCTTCTTGATATCGTATATCCTTCTTTCACAAGGGAATCTGCTATGTGCTGATCGCTTATAGGCTTGCTGGCATCCTCACCGGTTACATAATTTTTAATCATTTTCTTAATGCTTTCGGAGGAAATTGCTTCACCATCCTGGTTATCCACCCCGCTCTTGAAGAAATATTTTATCTCAAATATTCCTCGCGGTGTCTGCACATATTTGCCGCTTATTGCCCTGCTTACCGTTGATTCATGCACATTCACCATATCTGCAATCCTCTTCAAGGTCATGGTTCTAAGATACATGGGCCCTTTTTCAAAGAAATCCATCTGATATTCCAATATAGCTTTCACTACACTATAAAGTGTGTTCTTCCTGTGCTCAAGACTCTTAATAAGCCACATTGCCGAAGACAGCTTATTGTTGATGAAAGCGGAGGCGTTGGAGGACTTATCCTCAGACCTCAATATATTCTTATAGTATTGGTTGATCATAAGTCTGGAGCCATAATGGTCATTAATTATGACAACATACTCTTTACCTATTTTTTCAATATACACATCAGGTGTTACATACTTTGTTGAGGAGCTTCCCTCAAATGCCCGTCCGGGTTTTGGCTCAAGGTTCTTTATAATGTCGCTGTAGTTTTGTGTTTCTTCTATACTTATTGAAAGTTTTTTTGAAATATTGTTCAGCCTGTTACATGCAATATCATCCAAGTGATTCTTCACAATTGCTTCTATTTTTTCATTATGAATATCCTTATATTTGAGCTGTATCAGCAGACATTCCTTCAGGTCAATTGCACCTACGCCAAAAGGCTCAAAGCTCTGAATTATGTTAAGGGCATCTCTCACTGCTTCAATATCAACAGCAAGAATGTCAGCCATGTCTTCCTGAGTAGTGATGAGATATCCGTTTTCATCAAGGCTTTCGATAATATATTCACCGATATCCCTAATTTTCTCGCTTATAGGTGATACTCTCAGCTGAGAAATAAGGTGTTCCTTTAATGTATATGAATAGGTAATGAAATTCTCATAAGAGAATTCAGAGCCTTCATCACTGTCAAAACCCTCGAGGGAATAGCTCTTACCTTGATACTGCAGATATTCCTTCCAATCAATCTCTTTTTCCTTTTCTTTTTTTTCTTGTTTTTGCTGAAGTTCCGTTTTTTCATCCCGATTATCATCTACCAGGTCAAGAACAGGATTAGCTTCCAGCTCATTCTGTATCAGCTCTTCAAGTTCAACTGCCGGCAGCTGAAGTATTTTAAGAGCCAGCTTGAGCTCCGGCGTCATTATAAGCTTTTGCTGCTGTTCTAAGACCAACTCATATCCCATTCTCATTCCATCACCCCCAGATCGATGAAAATTTATGTGAAAAATAATAAATAATCTTTTTAATTGTTGATAAATCTACATATATTATAGCACATTTGCAGCCTGTATCATATTTATTTGAGGTGTTAATAGCTGGATAAAAAAAATGCGCCGAAGCGCATTTTTTTGTATATAATAATTATTTTTCGCCTTTTTCATAAGGTATTCCACCCGCTGCAGGACCAACAGATTTGCCCACGAATCCTGAAACCGCGAGCATTGTCAATATATAAGGCAGTGCAAACAGAAACTCCTTTGGAACGGGAAGGTTTGTTGCAATTGTCTGCAGAGCATCTGCGAAGCCAAAGAAAAGACATGCAAGTGCAGCACCAATCGGATTCCATTTGCCAAAAATCAAAGCTGCTAATGCGATAAAGCCTTTACCTGCAATCATGCCTTCTTTGAAAAGACTCAAGGATCCTATCGAAAGTGAAGCTCCTCCAATACCAGCCAGTATTCCGCTTAAAGTAACGCATATATATCTTATTGCATAAACATTTACTCCAAGTGTATCAGCAGCTCTCGGATGTTCTCCAACAGCACGTATCCTTAATCCGAAAGGAGTTTTATACATTACGTAATAACATACTATGACCATTACAAATGCCAAGTAAGTAAAAAAACTGAACGGTCCCCAGGCTTGAAAGTACTCTACATTATCAGTCTGGCCTGGTCTTCCCCATATTTCAACCAGAAGGAAGGTTGTAAGACTGGCTGCCAAAATATTTATGGCAGTACCCACAATAACCTGGTTTGCTTTGAAGTATATGCTTAAGAATGCCAGGAGTAATCCGAACAGTCCACCAACAACCATGGCCCCTACCAAGCCTGCCCAAGGCGAGCCTGTCTTAAACGAGAAGAAAACTGCACTGAAAGCACCAACTGTCATTATACCTTCAAGGCCTATATTAAACACACCTGATCTTTCAGAAAAGTTGCCCCCAAGTGAAGCGAATATCAATGGTGTGGCAGATCTTATGCTGGCTGTTATTATTATTCCCAGTATCGTCAAAATACCTACGCCTTCCATTCTATTCAACCTCCTCTTTCACTGTAGTTCTCTTCAATTCCTTATTCTGTTTCACATTTTCTGTAATCACTTTTACAAAATTAGCTGCTACGAATAATATTATTATTCCTTGTATTATACCAACAACTTCTTTAGGGATTCCTTGTATCTGCATGAGCGGTCCACCTTTTTGCAATATACCGAAAAGAAGCGCCGATAGTATAACTCCGATTGGGTGATTATTACCAACCAGTGCTACAGCAATTCCGTCCAGACCATAGCCTGTGAAGCTAAACAGATTGTTTACCCTGTATTGTACTCCTGTAGTCATTATTGCTCCAGCAAAGCCTGCAAAAATACCGGATACGACCATAGCAAGAATAATATTTTTCTTTACACTTATTCCACCGTATTCAGCTGCATAAGGATTAAAACCTACTGCCCTGATCTCATATCCACTTACGGTCTTGTTCAAAATATAATAAGCTAATACAGCAACTATCAAAGAAAAAATAATACCTATGTTCAATCTGGAGTGGTTGAACTGTGTAAAAGCTTCAGAGAATCTCCATAGCTTTGCAGTATCTGCTATAGCAAAAGAATATGCTTTTTGCGGTTCATTAAGAAAAGTCATAACAAGGAAATTGCTCATATACATCGCAATATAATTCATCATTATTCCATTAATAACTTCATGGGAGCCTACCTTTGCTTTCAACCAGCCGATAACCGAAGCCCATAGCCCTCCTGCTACCGCGCCTACAAGCAATGTCAGTGTAACATGCAATATTGCCGGCAAACCTGCAAAAGCCCAACCCGCCCATACTGCAGCTATTGAGCCCATTATAAACTGTCCCTCTGCACCGATGTTAAAGAGTCCACATCTGAATCCAAACGCAATAGACAAGCCTGTTAAAATAAGCGGTGTAACAGTAACCAGAGTCTCTCCAAATTTATTCCAATCCCCAAGGCTTCCTTTTATTAATGCAGTATATGCTACTACTGGGTTCTTCCCGAAGGAATATACCAAGATGCCTCCAACAATAAATGAAATTAATATTGCAATAAGGGGATATGCTATTCCTTTTAGGGTTTTTATAAGGTCTTCTTTAAACTCACTCATTTTCAATTCCATTTCGCATCCTCCTTATTCAGCATCCTGGACGTTTCCGCCAGCCATCATTATACCAAGCTTCTTCTCAGTAGCATCCTTTGCATCAAGAATGCCTACAATTTTGCCATCATACATTACCGCTATTCTATCCGAAAGTGACATTATCTCGTCCAATTCAAGGGATACAAGCAGCACTGCCTTACCCTCGTCACGGAGTTCAACCAGCTTCTTATGAACAAACTCGATAGCTCCGACATCCAGTCCTCTTGTAGGCTGCGAAGCTATGCAAAGGCTCGGGTCTCTGTCAATCTCCCTTGCGACAATGAGTTTTTGCTGGTTCCCACCTGAAAGAGACTTGGCAAGGACCTTTTCACTCGGTGTTCTGACATCATATTCTTTTATAAGCTTTCTGCAATATTCTCTTATCTTTTGATAGTTCAGTCCCAGACCCTTTCTAAACTGCTTCGAATAATGATTGCCCAGTATTGCATTTTCAGCCAGGGTATAGCTAAGTACAAGACCGCGCTTATGTCTGTCCTCCGGTATATGTCCGACCCCGCTTGCAATTACCTCTCTTGGCGAAAGATTGGTTATTTCTTTGCCATTAATGAGGATTTCCCCTGCTTGCGATTTTGAAAGTCCAGTTATGGCTTGAACAAGGTCATTCTGTCCATTTCCATCCACCCCTGCAATACCGAGTATTTCACCTCCATGTACCTGTAGGTCAACTCCTCTAACAGCTTCAAGCTTTCTGTTGTCCAATACCTTTAAACCTTTAATTTCCAATACGGGAGCAGCGAAAGTCGTCTCCTTCTTATCAACTGTAAGATTTACCTTCCTGCCTACCATCTTTTCTGCAAGATCATCTATATTTGTATCTTTTGTATTCAGGGTGTCAATAACTTTACCCCTTCTGATAATTGTAACCCTGTCGCTCATCGACATAACTTCTTTGAGCTTGTGGGTAATGAGTATTATTGACTTACCTTGATTTACAAGACTCTCCAAAATAATACCCAGTTCCTCAATTTCCTGTGGTATCAGCACCGCTGTCGGTTCATCAAGTATAAGTATCTCTGCACCTCTGTACAAGGTCTTCAAAATCTCAACCCTCTGCTGCATTCCTACGGAAATATCCTGAACCAAGGCTCGTGCGTCCACCTTTAATTCATATTTTTTAGAAATCTCTTCTACATCT
The DNA here is from genome assembly GCA_035628995.1 of Clostridia bacterium. Taxonomy (NCBI): domain Bacteria; kingdom Bacillati; phylum Bacillota; class Clostridia; species Clostridia bacterium. Next base: position 24,047 of record DASPIR010000029.1, read on the forward strand.
TTTATTGCCTTTTCAAGGTCAAGAGTCATACCCTTGCTTGGCTCCATGCCGAGTATTATATTCTCAGCAACAGTAAAGGGTGGAACCAGCATGAAGTGCTGATGCACCATACCGATACCATGTGCTATTGCAACATTAGGATTGGTGATTTTAACAGGCTCACCTTTTATGAATATCTGCCCTTCATCCGGTTGGTAAAGGCCGTATAATATATTCATAAGGGTTGACTTACCTGCACCGTTTTCACCTAGTAATACATGTATTTCTCCCTGTTCTACAGTTAAGCTTATATTGTCATTTGCCCGTATCCCGGGAAAGGACTTACCTATTCCTTTCATCTCTATAACTGCCGGCAATTTATATCCCACCTCTCACAGTGAATTCTAAAAAACAAATAATGACATATTTTAATTATACATATTATGAATGATTTCATCAATTAAAATAATTAAACTCTTAATGAAGCAAAAGCTAGATGCAGCAACGCATCTAGCTTTAATCCATCATTTTTTACTGTGGTTTTGCTTATTTTACTTCTACTGGCTTGAATGCTTTGTACTCATCTCTTGTTGATGGTACTACTATAGTTCCGCCAATTATTGCTGCTTTGTATTTATCAGCTGCTGCTTTGAGTTCCACAGATAAGTTATTGCCATTATCGCTGTAACCTACGCCTTCTTCCTTTACTCCCAACTCGATAGCTTTTCCGCCTTCGAACTTGTTGTCAGCATAAGCCTTGGTTATTGTATATGTACCTACGTCAACTCTCTTTATCATGCTGCAAAGAACTTTGTTGTTCTTTGATATAGCGGACTGATCCTGGTCAACACCTATTGCCCAGAAGCCTTTTTCGTCAGCTGCCTGTATAACACCTATACCACAAGCTCCGGAAGCGTGGTATATAACGTCAGCCTTCTGCTTGAACTGCGCAAGTGCAATTTCCTTACCCTTGTCAGGATTGTCGAATGCACCAGTGTAGTTTATAAGAACTTTTGCCTTTGGATTTACAGATGCAACACCAGCTCTGAAACCAACTTCAAATTTCTGTATGAGTCCAAAGTCCATACCGCCAACAAAACCAACAACGTTGGACTTTGTTGTAAGACCTGCAATAACACCTACCAGGAATGAACCTTCATGCTCTTTGAATGTAACGGACATGACGTTTGGTGTAGGAACCACTGCATCTATTATACCGAATTTCTTATCTGCATACTGCTCAGATCCTGTTTTCATAGCCTGTTCCATCAAGAAACCAACAGCTACTGAAAGGTCAACTGACTGAGCCATGTTTCCTATATTAGCTTCATAATCTTCCTGCTTTGTTGACTGAAGTATAACCGGTTCTACACCGAGTTCTTTTCCAGCCTTCTGCAGTCCTTCCCATGCTGAGTCGTTGAAGGACTTATCTCCAAGACCACCAACGTCAGTGATCATACCAAATGACAATGCTGGCTTTGGAGCCTCTGTTGGAGCCACTGTAACTTCTGGAGCCGGTGCAGCAGCTGGTGCTGGTGCTGGCTTAGCACAGCCTGTGAACACTGTAAGAACCATTACAAGTGCTAAAACAAGTATTAAACCTTTCTTAAACATCAATCTTCCCCCTTAATATTTTGTTTTGTACATTACAATTGAGTTACAATTGCATTACAAATCTATTATAGTATGCAACAATAAATATTTCTACATAATTTTAATATTTCCTGCTATATTTTCTATATTATTTTACTTATTTTAGAAAATAAAAGACCTTATTACATTTCAAACTGTAATAAGGTCTAGTAATTTCTAGCAGTTGCAATCCAATGGTCTTTCGCTGATATATTTCTTAGCAAAAAGTATGTCAATAGCTTTGACGTAATCTTCATCAGCCACAAGGACTATAGGTCCTGTGCAGCCCATTCCGCTTTCAGAGTAGATTCCCTCTTCAGCAAGAGATGCCACTGCGTTTTCAAGCTCAAGTATATCTATTCCTGCTGCAGACTTTGTTACCGGCTTCTTGTCAAGCTGCTTCACTTCAGCCTTTGGTGCAGCTTTCTTGCTCTCAGCGGTAAGTGCGCTTAGGATAGTATCAAGTCCTGCTTTTCTTGCCTTTTCAAACTCTTCTTTTGCTACCTTGGTAAGTCCGCCTCTTGCACAGCTTGCGGCATATCTAAGTGCCTCGCATACCACTGGCGCTCCTGAAGCCCTTGACAGTATGCATATGATTTTGCCGTAGTTGTCGCCGACACCAGGTCCATAGCCATATCCCAGGGACTCATAGCTGCCCCCTGTTGTAAATGAGGAGAACATCTTCATCATAATGTTGCCGGTCAAGGTATCCATTACCATGATGTCAGAAGCAGCCGCCAACAGGTCGTTGCCTCTCATAACCACCCCGCCATCTGCCCTAACAGACTCTGAGAAGTTGATATCATAACCGTTGCTCTTAAGTTCCCTAAGAGCCCTTTCTACCTGTCTGGCACCGTCAACATTAAGTATTCCGACTGTGGGCTTCTTCATTCCCAGAGCTTTCGCAGTAATTATGCCATAAAGTGCGTTCTTGACCATTCCTTCAACCCTATGGGTTGACGAAGTCCCTGTAGTAGTTGCAAGTATCAGCTCCTTGCCGAAGCCTGGAGTTATTACCCTGCCCACTGTAGATACACCTATGGGAAAGCTGTAATGCATAGTGACAGCCGCATCCAATTCACCTTTTTCCAAGAGCTCATCCATTTTCTTGTACATTTCTTCTTCATCATTTACTTCAACTATTCTAAGGGTTGTATCTACCTTAGGGCCTATCAGCACTATTTCAAAGTCGCTGTATTTATTGGCAGCCATTTCTGCCCCCTTTACAAGCTCCTCAGTCCCGTGCTCGCTTCCCAAAGTAGTCAAGCCTACTTTTACCCTTTTTCCGAATTCACCGGTCATTATAGCATCAGCAATCTCGTTGAACACTTCACCTATCATTGACTTAACTTGTTTTTCCGACATTAATACCACCCCTACTTTCTATCCAGTAAGAAGGATGCGAAATCTTTCATTGCTTCTGCTACCATTCCCTTGACCTCTTCTTTGGAAACAGCACCTGCTGCTTCTTCCTTGCCTGCGTTTCTTTCCATGATTATGGATACACCGTCGAACTGGTTAGTCATTCTGCCAAGAAACAAGCTTCCTTTTCCTACTATCATTGCTCTTTCAATGGCGCCTGACATCATCATTTCCCTTCCCGCTCCAACAAAAGGCACTCCGGAAGGTATATGTCCCTGCGTAGGTGCAAAGCCTATCATGCCGTGTTCTTTGATAAATGCCGCCATAGCTGTCTTATCAATATCGCCCCTCTTTGCTCCAAGTGCAGCTATCATCTTGAAGTTTGCAAGAGGAACATCCCCGGCTCCGGCCGGTTCAGTTATTTCAGGGTTCTGCATTTCCACAGAATACTTGTCTACATCTGTTATTTTCATTCCGACCTTATCTAAAGGCTTGGTAATTAAAGCTTCCATAACAGCCTGAGGTGATGAGCCGGTACCTACCGTATGTCTTCCAACTATATCAGTTCTTAGTATCGGAGAGACGAAGTCATTTTCTGTAACGAGTATTGCAAAGCCTCCAAGACAATCCTCCAGTACAGGCAACCCCTTGTTCACATGATCTCTGGCGTTCATTCCAAGCTTTGCTGTTGCTCCACCGGCAACTATTGCCACACTCTTGTACACCCCTGACTTTACTAATGCAGAAGCATTTATCAATGCATGAGTCGGTGCTGCACAGAAGCCTCTTGTATCTGAACCGGTAGCACCTGTAGCACCAGCTACTTCACTTATAGCTTTGGCAAAGTTGCCGCCGCCTCGCTGATTCATATCTCCGCAAGCTTCTTCAGAGCACTCTATCACGTACTCTATGGAATCGGCAGGTATATTGCTCCTGTATATAAGATTCTTGAGCGCTATTACCCCAGAAGCCTTTACTACAAGATTCTCAGTCATTATATGAGCTGTAAGGTTCTTATCCTTATCATGGGCAGCCTTTACACATCCAACCAGCTTATTACCCTTGTAAAGAGGTTCTGCTCCGTCCTTAACTTTGCTTTCTATTTCAGACTGCTCTACTCCTTCCTTAAGCTTTGCAAGCTCAGCTTCAGTGTAGAGAGGCTTTTTTGCCAGCTTTGTCTTTGTTTCAGCAAGGAAACTCTTTTCCAGCATAACAAGATCAAATGCATCACTGAGCTTTAAAGTTACATAGAACTCATCCTGATCTACTATCTCTCCCATTTTGCTTTCTGCTTTGGCATCCTGGATAAGGTTCTTATGCCACGGCCTCTCGATATTCTCAAGGGCATTGGGAAGTATGTTTCCTATGTATACCTGGTTGGGAGCATATTTTACTACTTCCTCATAGCTTCTTATAAATTCGGGAAGCTTCGCCAAAAATTCCGAGCTGGGATTAGTCTCGTGCTCTGAAGCACAGGTAGTGCCATAATGCATTATCATATCCGGTGTATGAACAAGCACATATGCCGCCCCTTTTACTACTGGTGCAGTCATTTATATTTACACCTCCGTTAAAACAAGGGTGGTTTGCACCACCCTCGTCGTTTTATTTATCAAAAACTGTCTGTCCATGTACTTCCGTTTCAAGGGCTTTAAGTGCTTTTAACACTATGCCTCTTCTCAGTGTCTTTTCATCTTCCTTGCTCAGCACTGGATTTCCAAGCGGATGTGGTATTGCAATCGCTGGAACTATCCTATTCGCACCAACTGTCAAGGAAATCGGAACAACGGTACAAATGTGCACTACCGGAATTCCTGCTCTTTCAATTTCTTTTACCATCGTTGCACCGCAACGCGTACAGGTACCTCAGGTCGAAGTGAGTACAACAGCCTGCACTCCGTCCTTTATAAGTTCCTGGGCAAATGTTGCAGCAAACTTCTTTGAATTTGCAACTGAGGTTCCGTTACCTGTTGTTGTATAGAAATATCTATGGAGCTCTCCAATGATACCTTCCTTTTCCATATCTCTCAATACGTCCACAGGAAGCACTCTGTCTGAATCCTGGTTAGCATACGTTGGGTCATATCCGCCGTGAGCTGTCTCATAAGTCTCTGCGGTCAAATCATTAACCCCTTTAATATCATACTTTCCATATTTAGAAGCACTTGAGGACTCTATTCTGTCAGGATTGCCCTTTGGCACTATACCACCTGAAGTAACAAGCGCTACCTTAGCTTTCTTTATATCCAGCACTGGAGGATTTGGAGCTACTCTATCAAAGTTAGGCATTGGGTACTCAGTTTCAAACGCTTCTCCCTTAAGCTTGGCTACAAGCATGTTTACAGCCCTCTTGGAGCCTCTTTCTGATTTGAATACGTTCTTTCTAATTCCCCTTGGCAGATATCCTTCCTCAGCCGGAGCCCCGATGCTCTCATTTTTAGCCAGTTTCAGAGCCAGCTTTGCAATTGCAGGGATAGCCTGCCTCATGCCAGTTGCAGCATTTGCTGTTCCAACTATATGAAGGTCTTTCTTGAACATGTCTACTCCGGGATTTTCTACATACATACCTGTTACTGCCGGAATATTCAATTTTTCTTTAACTGCTTTACAGATTGATCCACATGCTACTCCGTATCTTCCTGCATTGAAAGCCGGACCGGCAATGAATAAATCCGGATTGTACTTCTTAACCATTCCCAATACTTCTGCAGAAGCTTCTTCGATATTTTCATTGAAATATGAGTCCCCGCAGATTACTGTGGCTACTATCTCAGCATCAGTTCCCAGTGCTGCCTTGAGAGCCATCCCGGGACCAACAATGCCTTCTCTAACTTCTGGTTTGACATCAGCTTTTTCTTCACCGCCAATACCACCATAGAATTGATTTATATAATGTACAACTCTAATCATTTAGAAGTTTCCCTCCTCTCATATATTCCGCACTTAATCCTATATACTATAGCTTATATAAGTGCGAAATGTTTTATCAATCTTTAAACTGGCAGTACTGGTCTCTTATTGATTTAACTTCACTATTAATAGCATCAACATCAAGAACCATTTCCATCATACCGCACTGCTCATCATATACAGTTGCATCAACCTGATCTTTTAATTCAAATATGTGATATACCCTGAGTCCCAACGAGACTCCTGCCAAAGGACCTGCGAAGGTTGGGTCTCCTGCTGTAACTGTCTCAGCAGTAAGCCCTGCAGATTCAGCTTCGGAAGTACCAAGAACTACAGCCATGTTTTCCTTGCCGTATTTTTCTGATAAATCCAAAACTCTTTTCTGGTTTTCGAGATCCATTGCTCCTGCAGCTGTTCAGACAAAGCACTCTGTAGATGCAAATACTACTTCAGCGCCGATTGACTTTATGCACTCTTCTATCGCAGGACCGGGGATACCATCTCTGTCACCGATGATGATAACTTTTTTATCCTGTAACATCTCGTTCATCCTTTCAAAATTTAATTGTTACGGGTTTCGCGTTTCGCGTTACGTGATTAAGTATGCACTTCGAAGCATTACATTCAGGCTTGCAACTCGTAACTCGCAACCATACCCCATAGGACTGCCCTGGGGTTTATTCTAATATTCTATAGCTGATAATTTATTGAAGCCTATTTCACTTGTTGCGCCGGTAATTACCTGAAGTTCGGCTATTATACTTCCATCAGGCTTAAGGCTTCCCGCAAATCCACCTGCTATTGTATCTGCAGGTTCAAGATATCCTAATACCTTCTTCATTGGCGGCAATGAAACAACCTCATTTGCGTTACCGCCTGTCACTACTGCATCAGCTGATTTATCTGCATCTGCAAGGGACTGTGAAGCACCATCCCTGCCTGCATACTCGTCTGTTATCAGTACAGTCTTGATACCCTTCGCAGTGATTTTTTTGCAGTTCATCATAAGGTCTGTGTCCGGATTTCCAAAACCTTCCTCAGATATTATAACTGCATCAAGGTTCATGAATTCTGCCAGCTTTGCTGTCCAGTTGGAGGACCTTTCCTTGTCCGCGAGAGTAACATTTTCATTTGTAATTATTACGCCTACAAAGTTATAGTCCTTGCCATGCCTTTCATAAAGGTCTTCAATTACCGGATTATTCATATGATTGTATGTCGGGTTCTTGTCACAAGCTGAAACACAGTTCCCGCTTGCTATAGCCCCATCCATAACTTCTGTAGGATATATCATTGTAGGTACAATTTTCTTTGCATCAACACCGTATACATAAGTATCGTGAAGCAGTCCTTGTGTCTGAAGCATGTATATATAAGCAACTCTTGGAAGATTTGGATACTGCTTTATGCCTTCCATTAAAGTTGGAGTCTCATATACCTTTACTTCGTCAGGTGTTACACTTCTTCCTGCTTCTCCCAGGTAAGCTGCTGCTTTGAAGCCTACCATTCTGACTGCCTGCTCATGTTCATGCTGCAGCAGTTTTTCAACTGGTGTGCAGACAATTACGATGTTCAACGTCTTTGAGAATGGGGTGTAATCAGCTCCAGGACCGCTCATGTCTATTATGCCTTCCTGAAATCCGACGATTTTACCTGCAGTAACAACTGCAGCACCTTTAAGTACGTGGGTTCTGCCTGAACCAACTACATCTACTTTGCTGATCATGCCTGGGAGTATACCTCCTGGGCCTTCAACTTTAACTCTGGGCTCGATTACGTCTTTTACAGGCATTATTCTGGTTTCTTCACCCGGCTTTGCGATATCTATTTCGATTTTTGTAAGTCTTGGATCACCACCAACCGCTGCAAGGAGTTCAGTTTTATTGACATATAAAGTTCCTTTTTCAACCTTGGTGGCATTACCGAATTGCACATCTTTAATGAATATATTGCCCAACTCTAAACGCAAAACGTTCACCTCCCTAATAATATAAATAATTTTTTTACGAGTACGCGGTTGCAATTTAGCTTTTCCTTATATGTTTTCTTTTATAAGATTTTCAATGGCCTCAGGTGTGCAGTTTTCTGCCCCGCTGATTTCCTTTACCTTTTCGCCATTTTTGTAGACTATGAAGGTTGGCAGTCCTAACACTTTCTGTCCTATCGCAAGTCTTCTGTTTTCGGTAGTGTTCAGCTTGCACATCATCATCTTGCCGTTATATTTTTCTGCCAATGCATGTACCTCAGGCATCAATGCCTTACATGGCTCACACTTCTCTCCCCAGAAATCAACAAGAACTGGACCTTTGGCTTGAAGTACCTCAGCATCAAAATTTTCTTTATTTAGCTCTAACATTTTTTCACCTCCCTCTAATATTTCGCTGCGCTAAAATCCTGGTTCGGGGTTCGTGGTTCGGGGTTCGGGGGGACTCAAGGCTTCAAAGTACTGCCCAAGTCCTCGTACCTCGCACCTCGCACCTCGCACCAAATGCAATTAATGTCCAAAATTCTTTTCAATATACTTTTCTGCATTGACTGCAGCTATTGCACCATCTGAAGCTGCTGTTATAACTTGTCTTAATGATTTTATCCTTACGTCTCCGGCAGCGAATATCCCTTCAACCGATGTCCTCATTTCTTCATCTGCCTTTATATATCCCTTTTGATCCATCTCAACTACGCCTTTGGCAAACTCAGATATTGGCTTAGTACCTACGAACATGAAAACTCCATCTGTCCTAAAATCAGTTACTTCACCTGTCTTCACATTTTTAAGCCTTATACCTTCAACTATTCCATCTCCGTATATCTCTTCCACCACTGTGTTCCATATTATGTTTACCTTATCATTGCTCATTGCTTTCTCTACAATAGACTTAGCAGCCCTGAATTCTTCTCTTCTATGTATTATAGTGACTTTCTCTGCAAACTTAGTAAGGTATATTGCTTCCTCTACTGCCGCATCTCCACCGCCAACAACTACTACTTCCAACTCTGTGAAGAAGTCAGCATCGCAGGTTGCACAATAGGATACGCCCTTGCCTCTAAGTTCTAATTCCCCAGGAGCCCCTAATAACATCGGCTGTGCTCCAGTCGCTATTATTATTGTTTTTGCATTTATATCCTTGCCGCTTCCAAGTTTAACTGCTTTAACTTTGTCCGACAAATCAAAGCCTGTCACTTCATCCTTTACAAGCTCTGTGCCAAAAGCCTCGGCCTGGCTTTTCATTCTTTCTATAAGCTTTGGGCCTGTAGGCATTTCAATGGAACCCGGATAGTTTTCCAATTCTTCTGTAGTGCCCGCCTGTCCACCCCATTTTGCTTTTTCAATTATAATGGCATTCATTCTGGACCTTGAAGCATATAAACCGGCTGCAAGACCTGCAGGTCCTCCACCTATTATCGCTACATCATATAACTTGCTCATACAACACCCTCCTATTTTACAATACTCTCCAAAGCACTTTCAAAAAGCTTCAGATCCACAAACCGAAAATCACCTAACACATTTTCATTCCAGCATGGCACTTTATTGTCACGCTGAAACTTCTCAGTCGCAGCTATACTGCTCTCTATAATATTAAGAGACTCGATATCCAGAGTTGTACCCTCTGACATAATGATGCTTCTGAATGGGGTCTCATTTGGCTTGATGCTTCCCATCAATGGGTGGGTTATCAGCCTTGAACCTTTGTGCACCATATCTCTCGCTGATTTTAGCACATCAATATATTGCCCAGCTACAAAGGTAATATCCAAATCTTTGCCGTACTTTTCCTTTATCAGACTGTTGTTTGTTAATACATTAACACTGTAGTTCAGATTTATCCCCCCGCAATTCTTTATATTACCTTTAATCTCATTCCAGTAAAAATAAAAACAGAGTTAGAGACTATATGCCCCTAACTCTGTCCTAAACCTGAGATATTCTTCGAATATGAGCTTATAATCTCACATAACGAGTTGATCCTTCGGTGCTTTCGCTTTCCAGAGGTGCGTCCATTCTTCGGTCCTTTTGCCTGAGAGCTTCGTCATACAGCATTTTGATATGACTTCTTCCTTCGGCGCCATATTGGTCTCTCCCGAAAAACATCTACCGCAGTATTCACTTTTTCTATAGCTATAATACATACTATATGAATTATCTATTCATTCAATAATTTGGTTTATATTGCATTTATAATATACAACAAATTCTGCTCATTGTCAAATTTTTATCAACCCGTACTCCTTAAATTTCAAAATGTACTGCTACTGCGCCGGGGCCTCCATGGGTAGCTACTACCGAACCCACCTCTCCCCTTATAATCTCTTTTATGCTGTATTCTCTCTTAAGCTCCTCCTCTAGCAACCTCATGTGCTCCGGATCAGCTATATGATTTATTCCTACTATCTTGCCGTCCAATGACCAGCCGTTCTCCTTTATGGTCTTCAGCAGAGAGGATATAGCCTTTTTCATACCTCTGGACTTTTCAGACAGCTCTAATTTGCCGTGTACTACGGTGAGTATTGGCTTAATATTTAGTATGGAACCCAGCATCGAAGCAGACATCGACAGTCTTCCACCTTTTTGAAGGTACTTAAGGGTATCCAATATGAAAAAGTACTTCATCTTTTCTTTGCTAGCTTCAATCTCTTTAACAATTTCTATTGCTTCCAGACCTTCTTCCAGCAGCCTGGCAGCTTTTATCACAAGCATTCCTGCGCCAAGGCTGACTCCCATTGAATCTATAATATGTATATCAGGCTCTCCAATTTGTTCCTTGGCCATTACAGCAGAATTATATGTACCGCTCAGCTGTGATGAGCCATGTATAGAGATAACCTTGTTCCCTAAAGCTATTTCCTCTCTATATGCTTTAAAAAATTCAGCCGGAGGTACCTGGGACGTTGTCGGGAGCACTTCTGATTTTTCAAGCATAGCCAAGAATTCCATCAATGTCAGGTCAATACCGTCTTTGAAGGATTCATCTCCGAAATTAACAGTCAGAGGCATCACCCTTATGCCATACCTCTCTACATACTCATCGGGAACATCACAGATTGAGTCCGTAAATATTTTTATCCCCATATATTCTCCTCCCATAGGCGAATTTTACAGCAAGTCAGGAAATCCGATCTGCCTCAGTGCTTCATATACTACTATTGCAACCGAGTTTGCAAGATTCAATGAACGGGCATCATTTATCATCGGGACCCTTATGCAAAACTCCTTATTCTCTTCAAGCAGCTGCTTTGGCAAACCAGCAGTCTCTTTGCCGAATACTATAAAGCAGTCTTTTTGATATGCGGCATCCGTATGCTTCTTCTTTCCTTTTGTAGTAGAGAAAAAGAACAGCCCATCGGGATATTTGCTCTTCAGCTCTTCAAAAGAATCATGGTAATGTATATCCACCAGGCTCCAATAATCCAGTCCTGCCCTTTTCAAATGCTTATCATCTACCGAAAACCCAAGGGGTTTTACAAGGTGAAGTGTACAGCCTGTTGCTGCACAGGTCCTTGCAATATTTCCCGTGTTCTGAGGTATCTCCGGCTCAACCAATACAATATTAAGGCTCAAGCTAACAACTCCTGTAAGTAAAAGTATTTTTCACTTTTTCACAAATATATAATACAGTAACATTTGAAGAACTGCAATAAAAAAGCAATCTGCTAATATAGTTATCCATTAATTATATAGCAAAATTGCTCTCCCATTCATATTATTATTTTTTATTGCTTTGATTATTCTGTAACCGCAACGTCTATTTCAATCTTTCCGATATTCTCCAATATAAGCGGTACACAAATAGTCTTAACGCCTTTTGTTGAAACAGCTATATCACTGCCTACCAGAACGGTTGGGGGAGTAATATCTATTTTGATTCCACTATTAGAGAATTCAGTGGAAACATTGCCCATAATCATATTCCCGAGCTCTGCTATTGCACTTTTAGCCATATCCTCCAGCGCATTTACTTCCATCCCAAACATCATTGCTGAGGCAATTTTACATGCAGTGCTTTCATCCATGCTGAAGAACACCTGGCCTTTAAATTCTCCCGCAATACCGATTATTATTACAACATTTTCAGCCATGAAAGTCGAGCTTTTGACAAATATCTGCCCACGTTCGGCTTTAACATTGCATACCATTTGTACTAGATTAATTGATACATTTATAAATGGATTTATGTATTCTACATTCAAAGCTGCATCCTCCTTGTCTACTGGATTAAACTATATTCTACATAAAACAACGATATTCCTCCTATTTTTTAAATAAAAAATTTATGTTAATTTTAAATCAGCAATGTTTATCCAGCGGACGCTTCAAAATAATATAAGGGAAGGCTAGTGCCTTCCCTTATATTGTACCTTGGTTATGCAGCCATTCTGAACATTATCATGCTGGTCTTGTTTACATCTGTGAGTCTATTGTCATCTACTGGAGTTATTGTTCCCTGAGCTTTAATCTCATTTACAAGTACATCTCTCACGGGAATGTTAGTATTATAACGATTCTGGCCATCTTTGAACATTATGTACTTGTCACCGCCGTCAGCCTGGAAGTCGTTTGTAACAACCTTGTAGAGTTTTTCATCTTGTAAAGGTGTTCCGTCAGCAAGAGTAATTTCGATTATTCTTTCTCCCGCTGGCTTTTTGGAATCATATTTTACCATTAAGCCGGAGAACTGACCTGGGTGAAAGTCAGGCGACATGATGCCGTGTTCAATTGAAGCCTTGACCTGTTTGCCTGTTAAATCCATAGTGAACAGTGTATTATCAAAAGGCATAATCTCATACAACAATCCCATCGTAACAACACCTGCCGGTAAGTCTCTTCTTAAGCCGCCGCCATTCTGGATGGCTATATCAGCCTTAACTGCTTTTTTCATAACATCACATGCCCAGTTCCCGAGGAGTGTTGTCTGAGTATCCTTTGGGCTGTGTGTGAAGTCAGCTGCAGCTTTGCCAAGTACTTCATTCTTGATTGGACCTATCACTGACTGAATATAATTAAACCATACAGTTGTATTCACATCTGCTGAAGCTTTAGTTATGCTGCCATCAACTGAAGGAATCACTTCAACAACCTTCTTGTCCTTTATGTCAAAGTATATGTCTAAATGACCCACGGATCTGCCGTTTTTATATGCTTGAACTATCGGAATGTTATTTACAGTACCGGATACAGTAGTATGTGTATGTCCAGAAATAATTGCGTCAACACCTGTCACTGCCTTTGCAAGGTCAGCAGCTTCACCTGTTATCTCGCCTGTCTTGCTATCCTGGAATGCTCCAAGATGCGATAATACAACTACTACTTCAGCACCTGCTGCTTTAACTTCTGGTACTAAAGCATTGACTACTACTGCAGAATCTCTGAATTCATATGGTGCTACCATTTCAGGTTTTGTTTTAGTAGCTGTATCAGGTGTTACAATACCGATTATACCAACATTTATCCCGTTCTTGTTAACGATAGTATATGGCTTTACAAAATCAGCAGTTTTTCCTGTAGCTTTGTCAATCAGATTCGCACCAAGGTATGAGAAATTTGAGCTTGCTATTCTTGCTTTGAGCTTATCAAGGCCCCAGTCAAATTCATGGTTTCCCAATACCATTGCATCGAATCCTGCAGTGTTCATAGCTGCAACTACAGGCTTACCATACATGAGGTTGGAATCTGCACTGCCCTGGAACATATCACCAGCGGAAAGTATCAATGTGCCCTCCTTGTTCAACTTTTCCTGAGCTTTCAAGTTACCAACCAACTTTGCTATTCCAGGATCACTTCCGCCTCCAGCCAGTAGGCCGTGGAAATCGTTAGAGGTCAATATACTTATTTTCTTTACAGTCTTTTCTTTAGGAATAAATATGACTCTACCTGCTAAAAGAGCTGTATTTGCGTCTTTTGCTGTCATATTGTTAACTGATAGCAGTTCCTCTGCAGTCTTTCCATATTTTTTCGCTACTGATTCAAGAGTATCACCTGCTATTGCTGTGTACCTGTCTGTAGGTACTGTAATCAGATTATAGTTGTTATCAACTACTGGGCTTATAGTTTTGTTTTCCTTTATATAATTGATAATAAGTGTTCTTATCTGTCCGTCATCACCTAAGGTAACCTGTGAATCATAAAGATTCTTCGGCTGAGTTAAACCGATAGCTGCCATATGGCCGCCGCCGCCGCCAAATCTGTAATTGTTCAATGCTACTTTGAATGTCAGAGTATCTGATACAGGTTGACCTTTGAACGTTAGGTTAACAACCCTTTTTCCTGCGGGTTGAGTTATATCCAGCTGATAATTGACACCCTGAATCATATCGTAGTTATATCCCGGGACATTAGGATCAAAGGTTATCAATTCATCTCCCGGCTTTATCTGGTTAAAGTAATTAGCTGAGAATTCAATATAATCCTTTAACTGCTTTCCGGTCATTTCAGTTACATTCAACCAATTCTCATATACATAAAGGGCGTTAATATCGCTTACCTTAACGTCACCCTTAGGTATTCTGCTGCTGTCGTTGAATGATGCTGCGATGGATACATCCGCTTTTCCATAATACATTTGCACATTCTGTATCAGGTCAACCAGTGCTGTATCTTTGATCTGCTGATCAATACCACTGAACTCCTCCGTTGATTTACCGATTATTGTATTTACCATTGTATCAACAACATCAATGTCTGTTTTTACTATATCAAGAACTTCCTTTGCAGGTTCGTAATCTTTAACGTCGATGTTCTTTGAATCCTTCTTTGTGACAGCCCATTTTCCATCAGCCTTTTCAAATGTCAGGTCAATTTCAGATACCTTCTGTCCCCACTTTTTAGGCTGAACTATTAGGACTCCATTTTCTGTCTGTCCGCCAATATCACTGTGCGCATGACCGGATAGTATCGCAGTAATCTCCGGGCATGCAGCAGCCAATGCTTTAACCTGATCTTCATTCAATACGTCGCCTTTTTTTTCAATTCCTGAATGTGCAGATACGACTATAGCATCCACTTTTTCAGTCTCTTTCAACACTTTGACCCATTTCTTGCCTTCTTCAACTATATCCTTGAATTGAAGATCCTTTACATTGTTTTTATCCCAAGTTGAAACACCGGTAGTTGTAAAACCAAGAATACCAATTTTTATTCCGTTTATTTCCTTTATTATGTATGGTTTTACATAGTTTGTACCATCTGTATTGTAAATGTTAGCAGATATTACTGGGAACTTTGCATCACCCATTATCTTTTCAAGAAGCTTCACGCCGTAATTAAACTCGTGATTACCCAATGTCCATGAATCATACTTCATCATGTTCATTATCTTCATCATTGGATGTTCAATTTTTGCTTCAGTTTTAGAATTGAAATTGTCCAGATAATACTGGGCAAACGGTGTCCCCTGAATCGTGTCACCATTGTCAATTAAAATGGTGTTCGGATTCTTACCCCTTACATCTTTTACCACTGAATAAACCTTTGCTATGCCCTGCTGCGCCTCTTTCTGAGTGTAGTAATCGAAAGTAGCTATGTTTGCATGCAAATCGCTTGTACCTAAGATTGTTACTGTTACTGCATTGCTGTCTTCTGCCCAGATACTGCCCATGGGCAGCAGCATTGAGAGGATCATGATCAGAGTAAGCATCCAGCTTAGTCGTTTGGAAACCTGTTTCATCTTCATACCCCCAAATCATTTTTTGCATCTTAACCATAATTTAGGCTAACATGCATGTACTACCATTATATCATAATTATGGTATTCGAATAAATACTATATCACATAATCTATCTTACTATTAGGAAAAATTTCTGCTATTCTGCTCCGAAAAAAACCTTCCATATCTGAGAGTTCTTCTTTTTTATATACATATTTACCGTAACCGAACTGCCCGTATTTGAAACGCCTGTCTTCCTCATTCATTGGTACATCATTATCAGGAAATATCTCATTTATATTTTTCTTTGCCCTTGAGGTAAACCTGTGCGATATTATTTCAAAGCTTATACTTCTGTCCCTATACTGTCCAAGCTTAACTTCCAGCTCATGGAGCAATTCATCATAGTCCTTCTTCCATCCTTCATAAAGCATAACGGGTGCTATTATAAACCCTAAAGGATAGTCATGTTCGACAATTTTCTGCGCTGCTGCCACCCGCTCCTCCATACTTGCTGTTTTATGCTCGTACTTTCTAATCACATTTGCAGAATTGAGGCTAAACCTTATAGTGGTATGTCCATTATGTTCAGCATTAAGTATGCCTTCAACATCAGTGAATTTGGTTACAAACCTGAACCTTCCCAGCTCCTGCTTCCCGAAAAAATCGATAGTCTTCAAAAGCGAGCCGGTATATGGCTCTACCGGTATCGGATCGGAGGTAGCAGCTCCCTCAAAATATGTGATGTCCGGTTCACGTTCCTTAATATAATCAGCCGCTTTCGATAGTATTTCATCTATATTTACGTATACCCTCATATATGGCTTTTTCCCTAGCTGCGTATTCAGATAGCAGTACATGCACATACCCATACAACCTGTAGCAAGTGGAAGCTGATAATGTGCGGATGGCTTGCAGCTTTCAAAATTCAAGGTACGTCTTATCCCCACTACAAGAGTGCTCTTGCCTTCCGAGTATGCCTGCTGCGGTGTCTTGCCAGGTATATCCGTAACCCTGTTGTGGGATTTCAGCATATTTATTTCAATATCCTTATTACTAAACTGATCGAAGAGCTGACCTCCAAGGGGGTATTTAAGAGCATCCTGCTCAAACAATACTCTTTTGGGATTAAAAGGCATAAAAATCAAATCCTTTCTTTCAAATGATATGTATAGTATAGAATGCCCCAAATCAGTGTTTCTCAAAACTTTTTGCCACGAGGCACGGAGCACGAAGCACGAGACAGATATCCTTATCATCTGCAAAAAAAAATTGACTTGCGTCAATTTTTCAACTCTATTATACTTACTACTGGGTAATGGTCCGATGCATCTGATATAGGCACATTATATGATTTTACCTCAAAACCCTTTGAAGTAAATATATAATCTATGCGTTCACTTATGCCTTCATTTTCAAAAGTAGCTTTACTGTCATTATTTTCAAAGCTGGCGCAATCTCCATACTTTTGGGTAATGGCACCAAGCTTGTCCACTTTCTCGTTAAAATCTCCGGCCAATATGAGGTTATTGCCATCACCTGCTATTTTTAAAATTGCTTCAATCTGCTTGTCTCTTTCACTCTGCTTGAGTCCCAGATGAGTATTATAAAAGGATATCTTATATCCGTACACATCCAGTTGAGCTCTTAAAAGTGTTCTATTTTCACCCTCCGAAGGCAATTCCCTTACTTCGTATTCTTCTATAGGATATTTGCTCAATATGGCATTTCCAAATTGTCCATTTAGGATGTTTACACTTTTCCCAAAAACATACTGCATTGATAGTTTATCTGCAATATATCTGATCTGGTCTTGAAATTTGGTTCTTACCGAGTACCTTTCCACCTCTTGAAGCGCGATTATCTCAGCTCCAGAATTCTTTACAGCCTCTACTATCCCATCCAGGTTCAACTCGTTGTCCCGGTTTACTCCCCGATGAATATTGTAAGTCATTACCTTTATAGTGGGCATAACCTCAGCTACGCTGCTATCATTCTCTTTATAAATAAGCTTTTTTTCCACAGAAGCAGATATGCTGGTGTACTTGAACTCCACATATATCATAAGCATTATTGCAGCAACAATTAAAAGCAACAGCTTCTTCATGTTTGTATCCCTTTCAAAATAGTATTTTACTGGACCTGCTCATTTGCTATACACTTATGTTAACATAATATATATGCCCAGTAAATTAAATATTTTGAAAAGTCAAATATAACATGTTTTGTGAAATATCCCTATTACAATATAAACCTTTTTATGGCCTCAGCCACCCCATCCTCCTGGTAGTCACCGGTAATGTGATTCGCTACGCTTTTCAGGGACTCTTCAGCATTTCCCATTGCGATTCCCATGCCTGCATATTCAATCATACTTATATCGTTTTCGTTATCTCCTATTGCAATTATTTCTTCTCTTTTTATCCCATACATCTCTGCAAGCATCTTAACGGCATTACCCTTTGTAACCCCCTGGTTCATTACTTCCAGATTATCCTTCATGGACTGGGTTACCGATACAATTCCAGTCTCTACTATACTATCCCTTAACCTCTGAATTTTTTCACTATCCCTGTCCACTGCCACAGCCTTCAAGATTTGTACCTTGTCTTCTGCAACAGCCTTTTCCACATCCTCAACTATCTTGATTTTCACTTGGTCTTCCACCCCAAGGAACTTGTTCCACTCGGTATACCTCATCGACACATTTACGAGTTTCTCAGCATAAATTGTGTCATCTGTGAAAAAGTGACTGAAAATCCCGTATTTGTGGGACAATCTTATCATTTCGTTTACCGCTTCCATAGGCAAAATGTTTCTATATATGGTTTTTTCGGTGTCCATCGGATTATTAAAGACAGCTTCTCTTATAATCGCTCCATTGCTTGCTATTATCGGCGTACATACTCCCAGCAGCTTGGCATACACTCTTGCAGAGGTATAAATCCTGCCGGTTGCAACTACTATATGCACACCTTTTTCAATTGCCTTCCTTATTGCTTCTCTGTTCTTTTCAGAAACCGTCTTCTCCTTGTTGAGAAGTGTATAGTCCATGTCTGAAACCAGCATTTTGTACTTTAGATTGCTTATATTCAATGTAATCTCTCCCTGAAAATATTATTATTATTATCCCCTTTATATTTTATATCAACAGTCAATATTTTCAAAGTCATAAAATGACATCAATTTTTGTGAACAAAAAATAAAAAACCATCTGAATAAATCAGATGATTTTAATTGCTTATTAAAATGGTGCGCGAGGCGGGATTTGAACCCGCACATTCTTGCGAACGCTAGGACCTGAACCTAGTGCGTCTGCCGTTCCGCCACTCACGCCAACGAATCTATTATATCACGTTAAGTTTTTGATATCAACATGTATTTTATGCATTTATTTGCCTGTCAAATACAAACTTATGAAGAACTGCAATACTCCTGCCTTTTTAAGCGCAAGCTTCTTCACTTTTTTTCTAAATACCTCCAAAAGCCTTCTCTCTTCAGCGCTAACATCGCTATCACTGTATCTTATCTTCTCTAGTATCTGTGTAACATTGGAGATATCGGAAAATCTTTCCTCATAATTATATTTGACTCTTTTCAGGAATTCCCTTATAGTCTCTTCCTTGCCTATTGTGAAGCCTGCATGGCGCAAGTACCAAATTACGTCCTTGATATAATCCATAGCATATCTTCGCCCTTTACTGTGCCCGAGACTTACTTCCTTTACAGCCCATACCAGGTACATAAAGCCAAATCTTATTATTAGCAGTGATAAAAGCACAAACAATGCAGTATTCCCGATATGAGAGCTTCTTTTCTCTTCGCTTCCATTTGCTGTCCCTGCAGCGCTTCCCTCTTCAATCTCCATGTCTCTACGGCGTCTTGACATATCGGACCTGTCAATACTATCTGCTGCAGTACCCTCCTGAGTGTCTATATTCGTTTCCTGCAGCGCTTCCCGTGCTGCCTTAAGCTCAATTGCGGGATATTGAGGAGTAGGCTCAAAAGTCACCCAGCCATAGTCATCAAAATACACCTCCACCCATGCATGGGCATCTGTACCCCTGACCTCCCTTACTTCAGCCCCTCCATATCTTGATACAAAGCCTTCAACATACCTGCAAGGAATGCCGGAAGCTCTGAGCAATACTGCCATGGAAGTGGCAAAGTAAGTGCAGTAGCCCTCTTTGCCCTCGAAGAGAAAATGGTCAGTAAATTCAACTTTTGAAGGCACCTTTTGGGGTTTTAGCGTGTATTTATAGTTCTGGCGCAGATAGCTTTCTATAGCCTTCACTTTATCATAATCATTGTTTTGTACTTTTGTTATTTCCCACGCAAGGGTCTTGGCCCTTCCTGAAATGTCTGAAGGCAGGGCCGTATATACTTTAAACTCATTGCCTCCTAAACTTTCAGTCTTTGCTTGCCTCAATTTTTCAACATCTATATATGGCATTATACTTTTTACTGTATATGGTTCATCTCTCATTATCATTTTAGGAGTGTATACCTCTGAATCCTCATCTGCAAATATTCTTTTGAAGCTATGCTGCACCTGATAAACTGAGTACGGTGCAAATATTGTGGAGGTCAAAAGCTTTTTGTAGGTAATCTCCAAGGCGGCTTCCCGGGTCGTCACGCTGCTTCCGTAAGGCAGAGGCATTGCATATCCCGGGCTGTACTCCTTATAGCTCTTGCTTGACTTGCTCCAGCTGTTGTCTGAATATTTGTCCTTTACTGCTCCCCTGAGATATAACGTCTCCTCGCCCAGCGTTTTTACAGTCATCATAACCGATTCATCCAGCAGCACTTCCCCGCCAAGCTTCTTGCTCCTGTAACCGGCAGAGCTCAGGCTGTACCTGGAGTTAAACCCATAACTGAAAGATTCCAGCGTATCATTTCGCCAATCTGCGATAAAAGGAAACAGGCTTACTACTTTGTCGTTGAACCATGGCCATCTTACAGCGCTGATATTCAAAGGAAGTGCAAGGGAAAGAATCAAGGAAATTGAAACGACAATAGCGGAACAAAGCATCCAGTTACGTCCAACATCATACTCAACGCTGCTGCCTGCTTTCCTCCACTCCTTGAGCTTTCTTTTGTATATTTGATAGGAATAAAGCAATATTGACGCGGATAGGTAAAGCACCAGGTACAGCCTTGCCTTTCCCACATAAATGAACCAGAAGAAGGAAAGCACTGCAGTGCCGAGTGTAATAAGCATAAAGCCTGCCCTTCCGCTATATACAATAATTGAAACAATAAGTGTTATGAAAGCAGTGTACATTATTGCAAATACTAAGGAATAACCGGGCTCAAAATTGTTATATCCCACTGTATATCCATATAGCCAATAGAAAAAGCCAAGTATTTTCTGTACATAGAGATTTATCAATGCTGCATCCGTATAGTACAGATAAAGGATCCGGCATATTCCCGGAATCAAGAAAACAAGAAGACTTATGGGGAATATTAATATTACGGATACTGCAGCTGTTGTTATCAGTGTAAAAAACGCCATCCTGACAAGAGGCAGATTCATCCCCGTAGAGTCCATAATCGCAAGATTCAAGCTCATAACCATTATGAATATCAGGCTGAAATAAAAGAGTATTTCTTTAATATTCTTATTTTTCATAGTGACCTCCCAGCACCTGCTTCAAATCGTCCTCCAGATCAACCACGAATACTTTGAATTCGTTGTTCCTGAGCAATTCAATGCTTTCACTGCGCTCTTCCTTGTCTTTGCATAAGTATACAACCACAAACTCTATTCCTGAGGTTTTCAAGGAGAGGTAGGTTTCTGCGGATGCCTTGTCGATACAAGGAGTTATCACCATCACAGTAGCATCCCAGTCCAGCTTCCGCGCTTCTCTTCTGACCAAATCAGCAATAGGCATATCTCCTTTTGCAGTCAGCTTGCTTATTGCATCAAGGAACTGGCTGAACCGATCCACCTTTTTTGCAGCAAGAGTTACAGACTTATCGCCCTTAGCTATGAAATTCACTGACATCGAATGGGAAAGCGCATATCTGATGATGGACGCTGCACATTCAGCCCCTTTCTCTTCCAAGTCGAAGGCCGTCTCGTCATCAAAGCCGTAATCATATAAATCAAGAAAAATATTCAAATCCGCAGAGGCATTGAGTTCAACATTCCTTACGAAAAAATCCCCTCTATGGGCAGTCACTTTCCAATGTATCTTCTTGAAGCTGTCCCCGATGTTGTATTTCCTGATATCCCTGGTACTGGCGTAATCCTCGTATGCGTTATGTTTGACAGCAACAGTACCGAACTGCTGCCTCATAGGAATATCAAGATGCTTTAGCAAATGCACCTTTGGGTATACAAAAATATATATTTCTTCGTCAAAAATCTTCTTCCATTTGAAAATACCTAATATATCGCCAAACTCCGTTTCGACATAACCGATTTTATAGACCCCTTTATGCCTGCAGATAAAATCTCTGGACACGGTCGCTTTAACACCGGGCATCAAAGAATATATCTTCTGTTTTTGCTCTTCACCGACAAGCTTTTGGGGAAGGCTGGCGGTGACCTTCAAATACGGAATCGGCATATAGCCCGAATTATAGAGGTCCATGTTCAAGCTTACCCTGTCCCCTGTAACTGCTTTATCACTGTTTTTCCAAACCAGATTCACCAGATTCTTATAGGTGCTTCTGCCAGTCGCATAAGAGGTTAGCATCAAGAAAAGGCCTATAAAGAAAAGCCCGTAAATAAATACGCCCCCTACGAACAGCGCCACGGTAAAAAGCACCATAATCAAGGCTAGTGCTTTATAATTTATCTTAGCCATTGGTATTCACCACTGGCACTCTTATATTTTTTAAAATTTCTGCAAGCACCGAATCCTGGTCCTTTCCCTGTATTCTTGCTTCAGACTTCAGTATGATTCTGTGAGCCAGCGTACACAGTGCAAGCTCTTTTACATCATCGGGAATTACATACTCCCTTCCTCGTATAAAAGCCAGTGCGCGGCAGTTATTGAAAAGTGACAGGGTCCCCCTTGGACTGCAGCCCAGATAAACATCCTTATGTCCTCTTGTCGCCTGAACAATCTGCACAATATAATCCTGAATAGAATCGTCCACATGCACCTGCTCCACGCTTTTCTGTATTTCCAGCACATTCTCCACGCTTATAACCGGTTCCATCTTCACTAACGGGTTATCAGCCTTGTATTTATTCAGAATGCTTTTTTCTTCAGTGTAGGTTGGATAACCCATGGATATCCTCATTGTGAACCTGTCTATCTGCGCTTCAGGCAGAGGAAATGTACCCTCATATTCTATAGGGTTCTGAGTTGCAAGCACCATAAAGGGCTCCGGCAGCTTGTAGGTGTTGCCGTCCACAGTTACCTGCCGCTCCTGCATAGCTTCAAGAAGACTCGACTGCGTTTTGGGAGAGCTTCTATTTATCTCATCAGCCAGTATTATGTTTGAAGTTATCGGGCCTTGCTTGAACTCGAACTCCCCCTGCTTCACATTATAGACAGTGACCCCGGTAATATCCGATGGAAGCAGATCAGGAGTAAATTGTATCCTCTTGAAGCTGCAGCTTATCGACTTGGCAACTGCATGCACTAACGTAGTCTTGCCAACTCCCGGAACATCCTCAATAAGTACATGTCCGCCCGCAAGCAGAGCTACCAGGAGCTTCTCCACAGTATCCCGCTTGCCTACTATAGCCTTTGATACACTTTCTTCAATCTTTCTGATAGCCTCGTTATTATATCCCATAACCTGTCCCCCACTCGTAAAAAATTCATAATAGTCGATTTTCCGTACTTTTAACTACTTATTAATATTTTATTTAATATCGTCTGATAATTCAATTAATTAACAGTGAAATAATTCCAAAGATTTTTTCACAATTATTACAAAAGGGCTTAACGCATTTTAGCGCTAAGCCCTTTTGTAATTTAATACCGTATTTATAAGTAATCATTAATTCTATATTGAACGCAGATCAGAAATTACATTGGGTATAGTGCGAATTCAATAACAACTAAGGAAATATCTACGCGAAATTTGAATGAAGATTATTAAATGTTTTTCGCGAAATATATAACTATACTGCTTTTTCATTTTTCTTATACTGCTCTTTGGCTAATATCCACTGATCCCTGGCCAGCCTCTCTATCTTGGGGTTTGCATTCTTCTCAGGGCTCGCAACAGCTTTACCGAACCATACTACTGCATCGTTGAACTTCCCAAGTCTTCTAGACAGCTCACCCAGAAGATACATCATCGATATCTCATTCAAGTTGCCTATTGGAAGCTCTTCCTTGTCGAAAGCCTCCGAATAATTCTGCAGCGCATAATTTAGGAATATTTCTTCCTGCTTGTCGTCTGCAAACCTGTAAAGCCATGCAAGCTTGAGGCACAAGCCGGCTAGTATACTGGACTTTGCATTTCTGAGCTCTGCTGTATGAATAGCTAATTTGAATGTGGCTATTGCAGCATTCCAGTCTCTCTCTGTGCAGAAACTCCTGCCTACTGTCCTTCCTGAAAAGGCCTCCTTAAGAAGATTGACTTCCCTTTCGTTAATCACTTCAAATGAGTTCTCAGATGCTGAATATGCGCAAAAGGGACATACAAATATATCATAGTATATTGGATTTAAATCCACATAGTGAGTGCAGAAATCCTCATCCTTCTTTTCTACCTTGCAGGAATTCACCTTAGCTTTCATGGAAGAAAACTGCTTACCGCAGATTGGACATGTAACCTTCTTGGAATAAAGCGAATCGTTCATTCAATTGTCTCCTGTCTAAGTGCTTATTAACATCACAGATTATAATTCAATCAAAATGTTAATAATGCACTTCATTATTTTTGTGCCCTGCTTCTTAAAACGAATTCTATCACAGGGCGCCTGAGTTTATTGTGTTATTTCTAGCAAACCTTCATTATCTGTAGGAGGGGGATCAACCTTCTTAGTTCCGACCCTCTTTACTCCGTTTGCAACCCTGTAGGTACTCAATGGAAGCTCCTCAACCGATACTTCCTTGCCATTTTCCATTATTACTCTCCAGCTTTTTACCACATACCCTGTATATGCCTTCTTTTCTTCGACCTCTGTACCTTCCGGCAAGGCAGGGTCTTCAATTATTTTTATCTGAGGCTCGGTCTTCTTTATCATTTCAGTTTTAATTTTTACTGATCTTCCCGAATTTTCATTTCGTCCATATAAGCTGAACTTGACCCAGCTGCCCTTAACTTCTCCATAGAGATATATTGGATATTGAGTAGTATTTTGAAATTTAAAATCAATATAGTCCTCAGATATAGTCGCGTCTCTTCCAAGGGGTACATAAGCGGACGGAAGAGAGTGGTTTCTGCGCTCCACTATTTTCATGTTTGAAAGCAATGCTACGTTATATAAGGTGGAGGATACCTGACATACTCCGCCGCCGATTCCAGGCACCAACTCATTATTTATTATAACCTTGGCTTCCTTATACCCGAACTTTGCAAGTCTCGG
This sequence comes from Clostridia bacterium, assembly GCA_035628995.1. Lineage (NCBI taxonomy): Bacteria > Bacillati > Bacillota > Clostridia > Clostridia bacterium. The sequence goes on from DASPIR010000029.1 coordinate 49,080, forward strand.
TCCTACCATCTCATTGACCGAGAAGGTCTGTCCGGGCTTTATAAGTATATTTGACGCACTGATGGTGGCTATTTTAATATTATGAGTCCTGTCAACATCTGCAGCATTAAACTTTGTAGAGTATTCTCCCAGTTTATCCTTTATATTCTCAAGATCTGCCCTCTTTATTTCGGGCTGTGTAGTACCAACGACCAACTCCACATCCTCAAATGCAACCTTCTCAATCTGGGCTTTTATAAGGTCGTAGGATTGATTGACGTCCAGCTTTCTGCCTTCAACTTCATCAGTAATGACAAAGACTTGATCCTTCAACACAACAGTAGCATCTTTGGCTTCCTGGCCTATCTCCTCAAATATATCCACAAGCTTGTTTCTGATATACTCTGAATCATAAGAGAAATTGAGCTTTATATCTTCTCTTCCAAGCTGTGCGGTCACTACATCTGCCACTCTCTTGAATAAATTACCCTTATGCCCGATGTCGTAAGCCTTAGTCACAGCATCTTCATACTCATATTTGAAATTTATGTCGCTATACTTGAGTTTCCATGCTTTTTCCCTGAATTTAAGTGCAATAGCGGCACTATCAATAGTCGGCTGCATTTTTGCCTTCAGCATACTATCTGCTTGTGAGGGTGTAAGGCCCCCAACATTAATTCCGCTGATTGTAATATTCGAGTGTATTTTTTCTCCGTTTACCATTGCAATGCTAAGAGCTACAATTGCCAATAACAGTATTATAATAATGCCGATACCTATTTTCATACCCTTGCTCAATATATAACCTCCCACACTATACATTAAAAACAGTTATGCGTCGCGTGTTACGAGAGTTAAACCACGTAACAAATAATCTAATAAATCACTACTTGTACAAGACGCATTAATATATTATATACATTTCCCCTACTCTTTAATTCCATCGAATTGAAAATAAAAAATCTATTTTTCATCCCAATGAAGTTCTATTCTGTCTCCATCTTGTATGACGTCTGTATAGTTGGCTTTGTTCCCGTTTAAAAACATGTCAATTGTTCCCTTGACACTCCTTACATCAATATCTATGTAATTGAAAACATCCACAAACAAAAACTGTGATTTATTAGTTTGAAGTACGACCGACTTACCATTCAAAATCACATTTACGCTGTTGCCTTCTACAGGGCTGCTCGGCTGACTGCCGGATTTTGCTTTCTCCAAAGCTTTGTAAGTAATGTAATCACCATTGCCAATAGTTTCATCCAGTGCAGCTTTCCTGCCGTTTATACTTATCTCTGTGTCATAATAGCTTAAATCCAAATGTTCTAAAAGCTCAAGAACCCTTTCTATACACTTGATGCTTACTTCATCCCCATCTTTTATTGGCGAGTCCATATCGCTTTCAGTACCATTTATGAACACTTCAGGCTTTATGGCATATGGATCATCGTTTATATAAATAGTCTTTTCTGCATAGTTATCCATGTAGTCTCTCACAAATAGTTCTGCAGGCTTTCCCTCGACTGCCGGCTCCACTACTATCCTGTCTCCACTTGCTATTGGCTTGTCGAGCCCGGATACGCGGTCGTTAAGATATATGACTGCAGGTTCTCCCGATTCTCCTCTTACAATTTCTGCTTTACCATTAAGCTTAAAGTTTACTGTGCTTCCTCTCCTGCCTATAAGGTTTCGGGGATTATATCCAACCAGTATAAGGCTGTCTGCTATTGTAAGAGTCTTTGAATTAAACAGCTTTACATTTACCCCGTTGACAGTAACATGAAGAAAATCTTTTTGTCTGTTCAAATGTGCGGTTACCGCAATTCCAATAGGTGTTATAAATTCCGGTCCCGAAAGCTTTTTGCTCTTTATATCTACATCCTTGATGATATCTGTACTTCGTACCCCTACCCTTTCTACGGGCAGCTGAAGAAACTCGGCAATATATTCTGTGAGCTTAGGTATCTGGCTTCCTCCGCCTACCAGGAATACTGCGCTGGGTGCCTTCCCGTTGTATTCCATTATTTTATTGCTGATCTCTTTAGCCAGGTTCCTTATAGCGGAATCAATATCCTTTACAATTTCCGCTGTGCTTTTCTCATAGGTCATCCCCATAATATCCTTGTACTTAACCGTTTCTTTATTGTTAAGGCATACTTTAACTCTTTCCGCTTGCTCAAAATCAAGCAGTAGAACCTCTGCTACCTTCTCAGTAATCTCATCTCCTGCTATAGGAGCCATTGCGAAGGCAAAAACTGTGCCGCCCTTTGTCAGAGCGATATCCGATGTCCCCGCCCCAATATCTACAAGCGCAAGATTTAATAACCTCAAGCTGCTGTAAATAGATACGTTCATAGCTGCGATTGGCTCCAGAGTGAGGCTTGCAACCTCTAATCCGGCTCTTGAAACTACCGCATAAAGGCTTTCCACAACAACTCTCGGAAGGAAGGTAGCAAGCACTTCCACCCCGGCCCTCTTTGCCTTGTGCCCTTCAAGATTGCCTATTATGCTTCCATTAAGATACTGGTTCACAACAGCATAACCTACGCAGAAGTATGACTGGTCATCCTCATTGTTCAGCTCTTCTATTTCCTTCTGAGCCTGTTGGATGGCTTCAATTTCAAGACTGCTTACAAGCTCGCTGTCAACCTCCAAGGAAGGATCCGCATCCCTCTCCACAAAAACCTTGCAGGTCTTTAGCGATCTTCCTGCAGCTGCAATGGATACTCTCTTAAGCTCCAAGCCTGCCATTTTCTCAAGCTTTTCCTTGACCTTCAAAACAGCCTTGGCAACCAGATCAATATCATGAACCTGTCCGTCATACATAGCCCTTTCCTTGTGTTCTTCCACATGAAAGGCCTGAATCTTGAATCTCTGTCCGTCATGATAGCCAACAATACCAACTACAGTTCTTGTACCGATATCCAACGAGAATAACAAATCCTGTTCAGTCATTAACCCTCACCCTTGCATTTTTATATATTATTATACAAATTTCTTGCATTTTCTTACCTTTTTAAATTATTCTATAAATAACTGAATAAATCCTTCAAAATTCTATTTCGATATGATTTAATATTTTCAGTACCATAAGGGCAAATATTATTCATTACTCATTGTAAAGAAAGGAATCTCAGTATGCAGGAAATATTAAGAAACTGTAGAATCTGTCCGCGGCAGTGCGGTGTCAATAGATTTGAAAAAGCAGGCGTCTGTGGTGCAGGTGCTGAAGTGCTGGCAGCAAAGGCATTCCTCCACCAGTGGGAAGAACCGTGCATATCAGGTGAAAAAGGCTCAGGCACTATTTTCTTCAGTGGCTGCAATATGAAATGCGTGTTTTGCCAGAACCATGAAATTAGCCAAAATACCTCAGGTACATTTCTCGGAAAGAAAATCTCCACCGAGCGGTTGGCGGAAATATTCCTCCAGCTGCAAGCACAAGGAGCGCACAATATTAACCTGGTCTCGCCTTCACCATACGCCTTTCATATCATAGAGGCTGTCAAAAAGGCGAAAGCTGTCGGCTTGCACTTGCCGGTTATATACAATACCAATGGTTATGAGCTTGAGGAAACTATTGAAGCCTTAAACGGAATTGTAGATGTGTATCTTCCTGATATCAAATATTTCAATGATTCGTATTCCCTGAAATATTCCGGTGCAAGTGATTACTTCAAGCAAGCCTCAAAAGCAGTCAAAGCAATGTATGACCAGGTAGGCTATCCTGAGTTCGACGAAAATGGAATGATTAGAAAGGGCCTTATTATAAGACATCTCATCCTTCCAGGTTTAATAGAGGATTCAAAAAAAGTATTCAGGTGGATACGTGAAAATATAGGAAAGTATGCATATGTAAGCATAATGTGCCAATACACGCCGATGTACCGGTCTCATGAATACAAAGAGATTAATAGAAAAATAAGCTCGGTCGAATATGAAGAAGTGCTTGATTGCTTCTTTGAAGCAGGTTTGGAGAATGGGTTCACGCAAGAGCTTGAAGCTGCAAGCAGTGACTTCACTCCCAGCTTTGACTTGCTGGGGATTTAAAAAATTCTATTATTTTCATGGTTTAATAAATATAAAAAAAAGCACCCTATTAATATAACATTAAAAACCTGAAAGGAAGTGCTATCGTTATGCGAAAAGCCTCCAGAAGCATGATGACTTGGGGAGCTGTAGGCGCACTGGCAGGAATGGTTCTAATCCCTGCGTTAAATTCGAAATCTCGTAAAAAGGTTTCACGTTCAGCGAGAAATGCATATTTCAGAGTTTCAGACATGATGCAGGACATGAAGGATATGGGTAACAAATAGACTTGTCAATGACAAGTCTATTTTCTTATTAGTCTTATTTTTGCTTCATAAAATCACTTTTCAGAGCCCCCATTATTATCTCATCATAGAATTTACCGTCTATGTAGGCTGACTGCCTCGTCCTGCCCTCGTACTGGAAGCCGCATTTAAGATAGCATTTGACTGCTCTTTCATTATATTCATACACTTTCAAGGTCACCCTGTATATATCAATTTTCATAAAAGCATATTTCAGCAGCGTTTTTACAGCATCCTCACCATAGCTCTTACCCCAGTAGTCCTTGTCTCCAATTCTTATACCCAGCTTGCAGCATTTGTCCTGCTCATTAAAATCATAGAGCTGTATTGTGCCTATAGGCGTTCCCTCTTCATTATCTATCATCAGGTTCATGGGATCGTATCCAAAGCTCCTGGACATGTTGTACCTGAGTTTGTCTGCCGAGACCTTCGAATCACTCCAGCCTGCAAGCTTATTCAATTCTGTATTGTTGTACCACTTTAGCAGCAGATAGAGATCGCTATCCACTCCAGGCCGCAAGGACACTTTACTTCCTATAAGAACATCGTCCCTAAATTTTCTGTTGTCTATAGACACTGATTTCAGAAAAGCAGGAAAAAACTTAATCAGCTTATATGGCTTCTCCATATACCTTCTCCTGTTCTGCATCATATCTTCGTAATGCTTTCTATTAAGCGTGAACTTGACAGTAATTCCATCTTCTATACCTTCTTTTACAATATTGCCTTCGGTGCTGTGAAAAACAGAAAACTTACCGGAAACTATTCCCTCTTCCTTGATGATAATTCCAAAATTATCTGAGCTGAACAGGAAGATATTCATGAGAAAAGGCTTCATAAATGGATAACTTCTAAAAAAAAGGGTATAGAATTCTGATACCATGTCAGAGAAGTTCTTCATATTTTCTATCGTGATAGTGCTCATATATAACTCCTGTTAACAATAACTATGATTATTTACATAAAAACATTATAGCATATATGAATTTCATAAAACAGATTTTTGTACTTAACCATTCCAGAACTTACCAAGTATCAGCCCAAGCTCTTCCGGACTTTTTACTCTATTATTATGCAGCCATTCCTGAGGAAACATGCTGGTATAGCGGTTACTGCCAAACCTTTCGTCAATGAGCAATACAGCCCCGCGATCGAGTTCTGACCTTATGACCCGTCCCGCTGCCTGCATGACCTTGTTCATCCCCGGGTACATGTACGCGTATTCAAAACCCGCGCTGTTCTTATTCTTAAAGAAATCCATAATAATATCTCTTTCGAAGCAAACCTGTGGAAGACCCACGCCTACAACAACAGCTCCTATAAGCCTGTCTCCCACAAGGTCTATTCCCTCAGAAAACATGCCGCCCATCACTGCGAAGGCAACCAAGCCCGTCTCAGTATCCGGCTGAAAGCATTGGAGGAAGCTCTCTTTTTCCTCCTCCTGCATGGTTGGCTGCTGAAGCATTGCTTCTATATGGGGATATTTATCGGCAAAAAGCGTGTACACCTCATTCATATATTTATATGAGGGGAAGAACACCATATAATTCCCCCTCTTACCATCAATAAAAGTTTTAATATAATCTGCTATATCAGAAAGGCTGTTCTCCCTGTTCATGTATTTTGTAGATACATTCTGCGCTATTGTCAGGCACAGATTGGAATCCTCGAAGGGCGAGGCAAGCTTCATGTTATAGTCCTCCCGACTGCCGCCCAGTATGTCCTTGAAGTAATTCAGCGGAGTCAATGTGGCAGAGTAGAACACAGCGGACTTAACCTTCCCGGTTATATCCCCCAGAAGCTTTGATGGGTCAAGGCAAAAAAGCTTGAGCTTCACATCACTTCTGGAAAGCTCAATATATGTCGTATATCTCTCATCGAATATTTCATAAATTCTTAGAAATGCGATAGCTTCAAAATAAAGCTCCAAAACATCACGATGACCCTCCACGCCATTGTTTGATCCCAACCACTCCTCGCCTTTACTAACGAAATCCTTTAGTGCCGGGTATAGCTCTTTGAGTTTCTCTATTTCAATGCAGCAGCTCCTGTCTTCGCTTTTCTTTTTCAAAGCCAGCAATACAGAATCGACTCTGCCCGCAGCTTTTGATATATATGGTGCTGTCGTTTTCATAGATCTCTTTATATCAAGAAAGGGCTTCTTGTGAAGCTCAGCGGAGAACATTTCCCGGGCGCGGTCCACAAGATTATGGGCTTCATCTATAAGAAGCACATAGTTGCTTTCCTTATCCAAGAAAAACCTCTTGAGGCTTGCCCTTGGATCAAATACATAATTATAATCGCATATAATGCAATCCATCCAGTAAGCCAGGTCAAGAGAAAGCTCGAAAGGACATACCGTGTGCTGCCTTGCATACTCCTCCACTATTTCCCGGGTTATTATTCCTTCCTTTGCAAAGACCTCTTTCAATACGATATTCACCTTGTCAAAGTATCCCCTTGCGTACTCGCAGTATTCGGGATTGCAGTTTGTTTCTTCTTTGAAGCATATCTTATCCTTCGCTGTCAGCACTATGGCTTTAAGGCGAAGGCCTCTCTCCCACATCTTTCTTATAGCATCCAAAGCAACCTGTCTTGTTATGGTTTTTGCTGTAAGGTAGAATATTCTGCCTGTATTGCCTTCTCCTAAAGCCTTAATAGCAGGAAAAAGCGCGGAAATTGTCTTGCCTGTCCCGGTTGGAGCCTGTATGAAAATCCTTTTGGAAGCTTCTATAGTCTTATATACTGCAACCGCAAGCTTCCTCTGATTCTTACGATATTCGACGTATGGAAATTCAAGCTTCTTAATAGTACTATCCCTCAGACTGCTCCATTCATACATTGCAAAAGCCCAGTTGTAATACTTCTCCAGCAACTCCATGAAGTAGCCCAAAAGCTCGCTGATTTCCACAGACTTAACAAACATCTTCATCTCCCCGCTGTCAGTATTGAAGTAAGTAAGCTGGATATTGGCAATCTCAGTATTATGCTCCGATGCGTACATGTAGGCATAGCACTTGGCCTGTGCCCAATGCACAGGATAAGTGTCTTCTTCTATATACTCCAAAGGGCTCACAGTAGTCTTTATCTCCTCCAGGGTAATGCCCTGGCTATTCTCAATAAGCCCGTCAATCCTGCCCGAAATAGCAAAAGTAAGGTTGTTGTAGTTAATTGTACTGGATATACTTACTTCCTTTTGATAGACTTCTCCAGCTTCTGCTGCTTCACCTTTCCTAAGCCCCTGGATTTTCTGATGCAGTCTGGCTCCCTCAAGGGCTCTTCCCATTCCCACAAATCTTGAATCCAAATCTCCTGAACGGTAGGAATACTCCACCAAATCCCTTACAGATATTCTTATTTCTTTTTCAATAGTCATACACATCAGCCTTTACAAATTATAATATACTCTAATGATAGCAAAACCCGCCTGTATTTACTACAGGCAGGTTTTATTCTAATTAGCCACTGTATTCGCTGTCTTATTGGCATTTGCCCATTGAGCATAGTTCTGCTTGACCTTTAGATTATCCTGAAGCACAGCCCAGATATCATCCGATTCAAAGCCTTTCCTCCAGGAAGCAGCTCCTGCCAGGTCATATTTGTGCACTAGAGAGGATTTCAAGTTTATAGACTTATCATCCTCTATCCAAATTTTATTTGTGACCTTGCCCACCTTATACTCAACATAATTTTGGCCGCTTTCCTCATCCCATATGATTGCGGGCTTCTTTTCTGACAGTATTTTTTCCACCGAATCCATTGATACAGCTGTAGAAGACACTTTTACCCTGCCATCTACCAGTTCCTCCTTCCACACCCTGGTGTAAAAAGGAAGTCCCAGCAGAACCTTTTCACTTGGAACCTCTTCAAGAATCCTCTTAAGGTTGCTTTCAACCCAGCCGAACTCCGCTACAGAGCCGGCCACAGGGCTTGAAGCCCAATGCTGATCATATGCCATTACTGCGATATAATCCACTACCTCAGACAAAGCCTTTCTGTCATAGCACATGGACCAATTTTCGCTGGAGGATCTGAAGGTTACATCTATTGAAACCACCAACCCCTGTTCCCTTATTAAAGGTGCCAGCTCCCTCATAAACTGAGTCAGCATGTCTCTGTCCTTCATATATATGTTTTCAAAATCTATATTGATGCCGTCAAGCTTGTAAAGCTTTGCATAAATCAACAACTGCTGAATTATCTTTTCTCTGATGTCAGTATTGTTAAGAAAGCCATGGGTTATGTCCGGATCAGATCCATTTCCCACAAGAGCCCATACTTTTTGGCCGTTGCTGTGTGCCCATTTTACATAGCCACTGTCAGCCTTGTTTGTTACTGTTCCCTGCTTGTCCACTATGTTGAACCAGGTTGGAGACACCACGTCAAGGCCATTAATGCTTTTCAGCTTTGAAACATCGGGATTCTTGTTTCCAACATATTCCCAAGTCATATTTACCTTACCCTGCTTCGGCTTCCAGGCCGCACCGCTGCCGGTCGGCTCAGTTACATCTGTCCCGGAAGCTATAAGCTCGGTCTTAACATGCTTTTTTTCGATATATCCCACAAAACCTTCCTCGCTTCGCACCTTGTACCATTTCCCGTTCTCCCCGAATACTCTTAGAGTTTCGCCGTTCTTAATATCTTTCTTCACTGCTGGAGACCATACAGTAGGTTTCATTCTCATTACCCTGTTGTCTGCCTGCACTACTGCAACCTGAATAGTATTCTTCCTATAATCAAGCACTGCCACATTGTTTTTCTCAATCCATTGAAGCTCAATTCCAAACATATCCTCTAGCATCTGTATGGGTATATAAGGCTTGTCATCAACCAGTTTAGCCGGAATATTGAGGTCCACCGGACGAGCATTCACCATTGCTGTAAGCTTGCCTGTCTTCATTATGAGCACCTTGTCTTTGGTAGTCAAAACCACCTTGCTTGCTTTTTCATCCCAATACACATTAGGGTCGATATACTTTTTCACCGTATCTAAAGGAAAAAGCAGCTGTCCGTTTTCCGCTATAGGTGAATCTTCTTCTGCAATGCTTCCCTCAACAACGAGATGCACTTTATCAGGAGTGTATTGAGTGGTTGTCCAAAAAAGCGGAAAAACAAAATAAACTGCCACTGCTGCAAGCATAAACGCTGCTGCCATAATTGCCATATATTTTTTCACATCTACACCCCCGGCCTTTTCTAATAATTATATCATTTATAATGACGTAATATCGCTGGTAAAAGTTTCAGCAGCGCAGAAGTACAACAAAAGAGCACCTGGTCAGGTGCTCTTTAACTACAATGTTATATCATTTTATGAGCCCGAGCTCTCTTCCTACCTTTGCAAATGCCGCTACAGCCTCATCAAGGTCAGCCTTTGTATGTGCCGCTGTAACTATTGTCCTTACCCTTGCTCCACCCTTTGCAACTGTTGGGAATACTATGCTCTGTGCAAACACTCCTTCTTCAAAGAGTCTCTTGCTAAGTTCAACAGCCTTCTTGTCATCTCCAGTGATTACAGGAGTGATTGGTGTTTCACTTCTTCCAGTGTTGAAACCTAGTTCCTGAAGTTTCTTCTTGAAGTAATTTGCATTGTCCCACATTCTGTCTGTGAGTTCTCTGCTTTCTGAAAGTATATTGATTGCTTCAATACAAGCTGCTGCCACTGCTGGTGGAGCTGCAGTACTGAATAGGAATGGTCTGCCTCTGTGGTTCAACCAGTCTATAAGGTTTCTCCTGCCAGCTACATATCCGCCAACAACACCAATAGCCTTTGAAAGAGTTCCTATCTGCACATCAATTCTGTCACTTAAGCCGAAGTGGTGAGCAGATCCCTGTCCATTGGTTCCAAGCACTCCGCTGGAATGTGCATCGTCAACATATGTGAGGCAGCCGTACTTCTCAGCTATTTCAACAATTTCAGGAAGCTTTGCTATATCACCGTCCATGCTGAAAACGCCATCGGTGATAATAAGCTTTGTATTGTAATTGTCTTTAACTTCACTGATTACTCTTTCCAAGTCTTCCATATCGCTGTGCTTGTATCTGACTACATCAGCTTTGCTGAGTCTGCAGCCGTCGATGATTGAAGCATGGTTGAGCTCATCGCTTATAACCACATCGCCCTTGTCTACTATGCCCGGAATAGCCGCAGCATTTGCAGTAAAACCAGACTGGAATACCAGAACTGCTTCTACATGCTTGAACTTTGCAAGCTTCTCTTCCAATTCCTCGTGTATGCCCATAGTACCTATGATTGTTCTTACAGCACCTGCACCCATGCCCCATTTGTCAATTGCCTTCTTGCCGGCTTCCTTAAGTCTCGGGTGGTTGGCCAAGCCCAGGTAATTGTTGGAAGAAAGGTTTATTACATTCTTACCATTGATCACACTTCTTGGGCCTGAAGGTCCTCCAAGTACAGGCAGCTTCCTGTAAAGGCCTTGTTCCTTGAGTGCATTAAGTCTTTGAGTAATAAAGTCTAAATCATGCAAACCCATTTTTTTACCTCCTCATAGGTGAATTTGGAATTAGATATTCTTTTCCCAAAACACCGTTATTATAATAGTTTTTATCTGTTTATGTTTAATTTTACAGTTAACTTCTCCAGCATATCTTTTGTCATAGATGCTAAATTATGCTTAGGATTCCATCCCCATTCCTTCCTTGCAGCACTGTCGTCCAGGGAATTAGGCCAACTATTTGCAATAGCCTGTCTTACCGGGTCAACATCATAAGTAAGTACAAATTCAGGAATGTGTTTCCTAATTTCAGCAGCCAGCATTTCAGGATCAAAGCTCATTGCAGTTACGTTGAAAGCATTTCTGTGCTCAAGCTTGTCTGGATTTGCTTCCATAAGATCATGTATTGCCTTAAGTGTATCCGGCATGTACATCATATCCATGTATGTGCCTGCTCCTATAAAGGATGCATATTTCTTATTCTTTAATGCTTCATAATATATATGAACTGCATAGTCTGTTGTGCCGCCGCCGGGAAGAGCCGCATAGGAGATTATACCAGGAAATCTTACCCCCCTGGTGTCTACTCCAAACCTTTTGTAGTAGTAATCACAGAGAAGTTCGCCTGCGACCTTAGTTACTCCATACATTGTTGATGGTCTTTGGATTGTATCCTGAGGAGTATTCTCAACAGGAGTACTTGCTCCGAAAGCCGCTATTGAGCTGGGAGTAAATACCGCTATTCCTTGCTCTCTTGCCACCTCCAGCACGTTATAAGTTCCGTTCATATTGATATCATAGGCCAGTTGAGGATTCTTCTCTGCATTTGCTGACAGAATCGCAGCTAAATGTATGATTTGGTTTATACCATATTTCTTACAAACATCTGCAACCCCTTTTGCATCCACAACGTTAAGCACTTCAAAAGGACCTGCTTCAAAGAAACTGTCGTCACCGCGCTTGCTTATGTCACTGGCAATAACATTTGCACTGCCATACTGCCCTCTTAGATACGCCGTGAGTTCTGTGCCGATTTGTCCCAATGAGCCGGTAATTAATATCTTTTTCATATAAATCCTCCATCCGGTATAAATATTAAATATTTCGTTTGTTAATGTTTCGTCATTGTTTTCAATATTATTATATCATCAATATTTTGAAAGAAAAATAGTTTTGTGCAAATTTTACAGACATTTTTATATCAATGTTCTCCATACGAATACAAACGTTTTTAATTTTCAGACATATTTATCAAAAAAAGGAAATGCCATGTGTACGGCACTTCCTTTTTGTTGACCTACAAACATCTATTAAATATTCTGCTCATGAGGTAGAATTTTATTCAAACAGGCTAGACTATTCTACGTGGTTTTTGAGCGTTCCTATTCCTTGCAGTCTTACCTCAACGATATCACCCTTTGACATTGGACCAACTCCCGATGGTGTTCCTGTTGCTATCACATCCCCAGGGTTCAAGGTCATTACTTTGGATATGTAGCTTACAATTTCTTGAGCTTTGGTAATGAAATATGCAGTGTTGGATTTCTGTTTGACTTCACCATTAAGTACAAGCTCAATGTCTATGTTGTTGTAATCCGCTCCAGTTACTATGAAAGGTCCCATGGGCGCGAAGGTATCAAACCCTTTTGCTCGTGTCCACTGCCCGTCTTTATTCTGAAGGTCTCGTGCTGTTACGTCGTTTAAGCAGGTTGCACCCAATACATATTGAAGTGCCTCCGACGGCTCCACATTCTTCGCCTGTTTTCCTATAACCAGGGCAAGCTCTGCTTCATAATCAACCCTTTTAGACATGGCAGGCATTATTATCTTGTCCTCAGGTCCAATCACCGCAGTAGCTGGTTTGATAAATATCACCGGGTCCTCCGGAAGGTCATGCTTCATTTCTGTAGCATGGTCTCTGTAATTAATGCCTACAGCAACTATTTTTGAAGGCTTGCAAGGAGCAAGTATCCTTAATTCTGAAAGTTTATATCTTTCTTCAGTTACTCTGTAATCTCCGAAAATATCCCCCTCAATCCTATAAACAATATTGTCCTCCACCATGCCGTAGCTGACTGCCCCTTGTCTTTCAAATCTCGTAAATTTCATACCCCGCACCTCCTAGATTTTAGAAGCCTGCTGCGGCCTCCAATAGTATTCCTGGTAAATCGAGCTTAATCTCATTATATCTTTTGATATCAATTTCTGTTATACCCTCAAACAAATTCCTGTATTTAAGGGGCAGGTCACTTATAAGTATCATGGCAGCAGCCTTCTTGCCACCTCTTCTGCATGCCGTGAATACCGCAGATACCTCCATCTCTACCGCATCACAGCCCTTTTCCTGCATATAGTCGAAGGTATCCTTCCTCTCACCTAGTATAGAGTCTATTGAGAATATCCTGCCTTCATGACTGTTAATCCCATATCTGTTTTCTTTTTTTCTGATTGTCTCCATAAGTTTTTGTGCAACCACTTTGTCTCCTGAAACCAAATCTCCAAAACAGTCCTTTTTTATATTCTCACCATGATATCTGGAAAAACCCTCTCCGATAACCGCCTCACTCACAGCCAACAGGTCACCGATATTGTAATGTTGATTGATTGCCCCGGCAGAGCCAGAGAATATGACATTCTCACAATCGGTATATCCTAAGGCCAGAGCACAGTCCCCGGACATGGGAGATCCTATTCCGCTGCTTATCACTGTTATCCTTTTGCCATCAAAAGTAAGGGTTACACCTTTATACCAGCCCATAAACTCCGTCAATACAGTATCCGCCTTACTCTTAAAGCCTTCCAGATTCCATATGGGAGTGAGGATTATTGTCTTTGCCATATCCTCGATTTTACAGCCAAAATGGGTTTTGACCATTGTCTCTTTTGTAATTTTATCATACATATGAACACCTCGCTCTACACAATTCTACTCCCCGATATACCTTACAGTATGCACATTATCCTGCAGCTCAAAAACCAGCATTCCCTTTTCATCCTTGGATAAGTAGAAATCGTCCAGTTTTGTTTTTGATGTATATTTAATATTATCCTGCAGGTTTTCATCTATTCGTATTATTGAATTATCCCTGCAAAAATAAATTGTGTCTTTTCCTGCTGATATTAAATAATTCTCACCGTCAATCCAGTGAAGATATTCGACATTTTCAAAGGTTTTCGCCTCAAGTGTTTCTGTATTCACTATGTGCAGGCTGCTTTCTTCATAGTTTCCTACTGTAAAACTGAGTAAATTCCCCTGGTTCGAAAACTTGAGATTTCCAAGCTCGATCATAGTCCCATCGCTTGCATCTACATTTGTCTCCAGCCTTTTACTCTTCTTGCTTTCCAGCTCAACAATATACACCGAGCTGTAATTAAGCTTCATATACCAGTCCGGCTGGCTCATATCCTTCACACTTATTCCTGCGAAAGCCAGCCTGCTGTCTTTTCCGCCCCAGGCAATACCTCCTAAAATAAACTCGTCTCCATCGATCTTGAAGACCTCATCATAGCTTCCCTTAGAAATATCATATATACACACTTTCTTTCCCGGATAGGCAAAAAAGTCCGTCGTAGGAAGCCATTGCTGCGATTCATCCTCCAGTAGAAACGCAATTTTCGAACCGGCAGGCGACCACTGTGAATATGCGGACTTAAGCTCACCCCTTTGTGAACCGCTGCGTGTATCGTATATATACTTGTCCTGTATTATAACATTGTTCTCATCCGGGGACCAGTTAATAAGATAGTTAAAACCTTCTATAAGTCCATCACTCTTGATATCCATCAGCTTGATATTCTTTGAAGCATCCATATCATAAATATAGATGCCATACACATCACTGCCCTCCAGAAGTGATGTGTAAATAACCTTGCTGGCCTTCGGGGATATTGAAATATTTATTGCGTCAGCTGACCCGATATCCTCTGCTATAACCTTTTCTACTTTATCTCTGCCTATGAATTTTAATGTGTTTTTGTAATCCAGCTCTTCCACCACAACAAAACCCCTATTTCCTATAGGCTCATAGTAAATGTATTTGCCGGCCATCTCTGTCAATTCACTGTCTGTTACTTGTGTGGAGCTTAAATCTATGTCATAGTACTTAAACTCCTCGCCTTCCTCGGCACTAAGCATCAAGCTATCGTCAGCCCTGTGAAATATATTCACAGTACTCATAAACTCTTTAACAAGCCTTTCATTCTTGATATTTATGTCACCTGTTGCTGCTGCTGCTTTGGCATCCGCGCTGCAGCCCGAAAGCACAAGCATAATGGATACCAGTATAGTAAATATCTTTTTCATTCCAAACCATCCTTATATTAAAAGTTCAAATCAAACAATATCATTATAACAGAAAATGCAAATTGTCCCAAACAAAAATCTCCACCCTTGCGAGTGGAGACGTTTTCTTTACTATACTCTCTGTCCTATATTGCTTATTAAAGGCTTATACAGTATTCCAACTATAACTAAGGTTATTATAAGCTCCGGTAAAAGATAGGAGCCATTGTATAATACCGAATAAATCAATGCATTCATACCTTCAGGCGCATAGGAAGCCCATACAACCACCCCTGAAATTACATGACATATAAACCTTCCCAGCAAGCCAAGACATGTTCCCATAAATACACCCTTTATGCTGCTGCGGAATAGCCCCGCTAGACCAAGCAGCCCAAAAGCTACTACATAGTCAAACAATATTGACACTATATGGTATGAGTAAATTGCACCACCGAGGAAGAACTGCAGTATGCCATAAGCAGTGCCTGCGAGCAGTCCCGATTTTACTCCCCACCTTAGGGAAAACAGAATAATGGGTATCATACTTCCAGCAGTTACTGACCCTCCGTACGGAGCCTCGAATATTTTCACGTAGCTCAGTATCTGGGCAGCCGCAATCATAATCCCCGCTTCAGTAAGCATTCTTGTAGATGTCTTTTTCATACTAATACCTCCAAATAAATATTTTTGCCACTGTCTAAGAAATTGGGTTCATCACTTCTTTCAAATTGTCCGGAGGTATTATTCAAACAAAAAGACCGTAAACAAAAGTTACGGTCAGATTATTTATTAATCACAACCGCTTCCCTCCGTTAGAATTAACCAGACAGGTTCAAAGGGTCAGCACATCTGCATTTTAAGTGCACCGTGCTATCTCAGCATAAAGCCCCCCTAGCGGACAATTTCTATTAAGTTAATGTTGTATGTGAAAAGAGTTTTTCTTACATACAATATTATCATAGACCCAGAATCCAATCGTGTCAATTATTTTCTCCCATTCTTTTGGGAAGTGCTATATACCAAGCATTAAGAGAAAATCATATAGATATCCGAGTATTATAGCAAACACCAGAAGGTAAGCAACATATAATCCGATTGCCCTTTTTTTCATGATTGTCACCAAACCTGCAAGTACGCCGGCACTTGTGCCAGGCCCCGTTATCATAAAGGCCAGCAGCGCTCCTTGGCTGGCTCCGCCTATCATAAGAGCATTTATTATTGGAATGGCAGATGAACCGCTTACATACAATGGCAATCCAATAAGAGCTAATAAAGGCACTGCAAATATGTTGCCTGACCCCAAATATTTCATTATGATTTCCGCAGGTATGAATTTGTTTATTAGAAAGCCTATAGCAGCAAATACAGCAAAGTATATCAGAACACGCTTTACCCCTACTTCATAGAACACTTTAAAAAGCTCTTTTAGTTTGTACTTTTCTGCAAAGCCCTGGGCTTTTGAGTTTGCAGTATTTTGAGAGCAACAGCTTGCTTCCGCTGCTGCATTGCTGCCGCAGCAAGTTGCATTGCCTGAAAATCTTGCTTGGTTTTCTAACAAACTTGTATTTTTCTCAATAAAATGAGTGATATAACCCGAGCCAACACCTATTATCAGTGAGGCAGCAGTAAGAGCTGCGGCAAACTTAATGCTTATGATTCCTGAGTATAATATGAATTCATCCGGACTCATCAAAGGTGATGATGTAAGAAATGCCATTATTGGCCCCCAGGGCAGAGCAGTCGTCATCATCGATACAATAACTGCCATAGTCCCGCAAGCGCAGAACGGAGTGAATGCACCGAAGGCAACACTTCCGGCTATTGATACTCCAGACCTTTTCATTAGTGCCTGCCTTAGTTTCTCCGGATCTACATATACGGTTATTGCAGCAGCTACGAGTATACCAAAAGCGAGAATCGGTGCATTATGGATCAATGTGCCAATTACATAAGTTATGGTTTCTTTTAAAAGGTTTATCATTATACTTCCTCCTTAAATTAATCGCAATATTACGATATATATGTATAAAAAATTTTATACTGCTATGTTATTTGCAGTCACAGTTGGCCTGAATTAAGTCATCAGAAAGGCCTTTAACAAATTCATCGATTATTTCCTTGTTCAAGAAAAAACAAGTCCACTGTCCCCTTTTCTCCTTATAAATGATTCCGGCTTCCAAGAGTACTTTTATATGCTGTGATACTGTTGACTGCGCAAGCCCTGTAGCGTTCACCACATCACCGACGCTTATGCCGTTTTCATAGTATTCAATCCTGTTGCAGCAGGTGGCAATTGATCTATTTTTGAGTGATTTGACTATCTGGTACCTGACTTCATTACCTAAAGCATCGCAGATTTTTGATATGTTCATTTGTATTCACTCCTTGTATCGTATTTATACGATTTATATTATCGCAAATTTGCGATAATGTCAATACTATTTAAATTTGTTTTTATGCCTTATAATAATCCTATGGCAATTGATAACATGTGATTTACGAAATAAACTTAGGGGGTTTTGAATATATGCTTTTTAAGAATGAAGAATCGAAAGTAATCGCTGCATACATTGCAGTTTGCATATTATGGGGCTCTACATATCTTGCAATAAGAATCGGTGTCAGCACATTCCCTCCAGTGCTTTTTGCAGGGATAAGATTTTTGATAGCAGGTGCACTGATGTTGCTTTTTGCCCGTCTTAGGGGTTTGGAGTTCCCGACCAATCTAAAAAGCGTCAGGGATCAGTCCATAGTAGGATTGTTCCTGCTATTGGGAGGCAATGGCCTGGTAGTGTGGGCAGAGCAGTATGTACACTCTGGAATCGCAGCCTTGCTGGTTGCCACGATACCTCTTTTCATGGCTGTAATCGAGCTTCTCATACCCGGAAGACCAAGAATAGATTTTAAAGGCTGGCTGGGTCTGCTTGTTGGATTCTCAGGAGTTGCAATGCTTGTACTTTCAAACTCAGGAGCAGGCAGTGTGGAAATCAAGGGTGCTGTGGCACTTCTAATTGCAGCCTTTTTATGGGCAATCGGCTCTGTATATTCAAAAGGCTTTATACCAACAGGCTCAGTAATTACGAATATAGCCATCCAGATGCTGGCCGGTGGAATCGGTTTGGTAATTATCGGAATAGTCCTCGGAGAGCTTCCTCATGTGAACCTCTCAACAAAGGGAATTGGTGCGTTGCTTTACCTGATTGTCTTCGGTTCTTGGTTTGGGTATTCCTCCTACATTTATGTATTGCAAAAATGGCCTGCTGCGAAAGCCGGCACCTATGCCTATGTGAATCCCCCCGTAGCCGTCTTGCTGGGGGCGCTGATACTGGGTGAACCCTTTACCCTTACTGTACTGTTTTCAACAGTTGTCATACTTGCCGGAGTGCTGCTTGTGCAGCTCTCCAAGACCAAAAGCATAGTTAAGATAGAAGCAAAGGAAGAAGGCCCTTCAATGTAGGAGCCTTCTTCCTCTATTTAAATTCATATCTTTTCAGCTTTGATGTAATCAGATCCCCCACATCAGTTCTGTACTCAGACTGCACCATGCCTATTCCCCTTTTGTAGTAAAATATCATATTTGAAGTCTGATCCTTAAAGGTAGCCTTTACCGCAATGCAGTCCTTGAATTCTCCCGCAGGTACAGTAACATCAGCCGCAATATCTACAATCTCGTAGTGATTTTCCTCGCTTATCCAAAAGTTTCCCTTTTCAAGCGGGGTTTGCAGAAGTATTATGTTCAAATTACTGGGCTTACCCAGTAAGTTCACATCAGTGTAAGCCTCTCCTGATCTATAGGTATTCACTATGCTGTCCTTTCTTACTTCCAACACATTCGCCATCACCGTACCCCCATTGTCATTAGTAACCTGATGCCTGTTTCCTGAACTGTAAACTACCTTCTGTATAAATGAGGCATACTCCATGCCTTCACCCTCATACTCCCACATATTTCCTGTCTTAAGAGGATAGAAATCAATCAGAGACTCTTCCACAGGAGTAGGTGTAGCTGTCGGTGTCGGTGTGAGAACCGGTGTCGGAGTAGGTGTCAGAGTCGCTTGTGGTGTGGGCTCGTTTGCACCGGGACTCTGAGGGCTCGGAGCACAAAAGGTCAATCCTGCACCTATGCTCATGACGCAGATTATTATCAGCACTTTGCCCAATATGCCATTATGATAGTTCTTCATCTATATCACTCCATCCTTTGCATTTTACTTAAAATAGCACTTATTACAACGGCTGCAAATCAAGCTTTGATATATTGTTTTATGCTTTCATTATCACTATAATACTTAGTATAATAAAGTTTATCAATAAAATTCATATTTGCCCGCTAAAAGACTTTATAAGCACTTTCCGATTTTCCTAAAAATACAGTAAGAACGCAAAGGTGCAAAGTATTATTTCAAATTTTTTATAAAAGTGGCATATTGGAGTTACAAAATACAAAAAATTGTGTACTGGATGTGTTTTTTTGATATAATAAATGGTAGGAATATGCTAATGTGTTACTTTCATTTTTAACAACATCATCAGGAGGTACATATATGGATAAAACCACGAAAAATTCGCTCGTTTGGGGTTGCGTCCTTCTTATTGAAGCAGTAATACTCAAGCTCATTAAGAAGTCAGATGTATGGTTCTATATCACACTGCCCATAATTGCAGGTTTTGTAATCACTGAGCTTGTAATTCCAATGCCCAAAAAAACGAAAAGAAATCTAAAATAGCGGGCAATCATAGATAAATGCTGGAGTAGCTCAGTTGGTAGAGCAGAGCATTCGTAATGCTCAGGTCGAGGGTTCGAATCCCCTCTCCAGCTCCAAATGAAAGAAACCTTGAATTATCAAGGTTTTTTGTTATTTATCAGATCATATTTATAGCATACAACAGCTTCGACCTGTTTGAAGCCCTCCTGAATATACAAGGCTTTTGCCCTCTCATTCTCAGCGTTCACGCAGAGTATCGTCCTTTTGTACGCCATTTCCTTTGCAAATTTGAGTGATGCCCTGAGCAAACTTCTTCCCAAGCCTTTACCCTGGTATTCCGGTATTATGGCAAGAGGTCCGATATTCATTATGGGTGAGTCTTCATATTCATCCTTAGCTCCTCGTATTACACCCACAGGTCTTTCGTTGTGATAGAGTATCATTGAGCCTCCTTCGATATTGTCTTCGCCCGCAATCATCTTTGCAACCATTTCCGGCGTTATAGGTGTATCACTCCCCTTGAGCTTGGCAAAACCTGCATTTCGTACTTCACACCATGAATTCTCATCACAGCCTGATTCAAAGGTCTTAATTTCATATCCTTCCGGAAAACTGAACTCAGGGACTTCCAAGTTTTCCCTTACGAGTAGGTATGAGTATCTATCCACATTGAATTTTAAACCTTCAATGTATTCCAGCATTTTTCCGTTTACAATCGGCACATATACAAAGAGCTTATCTAAGCCGTCGATGTGCTTTAGAATTGACTGAAACAACAAATTGTAACAATCAAAATCCTCAATTTCAGAATGAAATATCCTAAAGCGTCCCTTTTTCCCTCTCCTATTATAATCATCAATTATAAGAGAAGCTGCGGCTGCCAATTCACCTTGTCGACCTATAATTATATAAGTTGGATTATCTACATAGGGTTCAAAGCTTTTCAAATCCTCTTCATATAGGAATGAATCATCAACCTCCGGTCTATGTTTCCTGCAGTACTCCTTAAAATCTTCAACCCTCTCTTTTCTCAAAGCTTCAACCTTCATATGCTATCTCCATCCTTTATAAAAGTTATCGTTAAAATTTCTCTATCGTTATTCAAATAGTATTTTAAAGATCATATTTATAGCATACAGAAGCTTCCACCTGTTTGAAGCCCTCTTGGATATATAAGGCTTTTGCCCTTTCATTCTCCGCATTTACACTGAGCAATGTCCTTTTGTATGACTTTTCCTTGGCAAAGCGCAGTGATGCTCTGAGCAAGCTTCTTCCCAAGCCTTTGCCCTGGTATTCCGGTATTATGGCAAGTGGTTCGATAACCATTATCGGAGAACCTTCATAATCGTCCTTCACACCTCTGACCACTCCTACGGGTCCTTCCCTATGATATAGTATCATTACGCCGCCTTCTATGTGGTCTACGCCTGACATCATCTTTGCTACCATTTCCGGCGTACGGGGTGTCTCACTTCCCATTAGTTTTGCAAAACTTGAATTTCTAATCTCACAAAAGGCTTCTTCATCACTTCCCAATATGAATGATCTGACTTCATAGTCCTCCGGAAAATTGGACTCCGGTACCTCTATGTCCTCTCTAAGGAGTAGGTAGGAATACCTTTCAACATTAAAATCCAAACCTTCAATAAACCCAATCAGTTTTTTGTTAACAATCGGTATATGCAAAAAAATCTTGTCCAAACCCTCTGTATGCTTTAGAATAGCTTGGAGCAGCATTTTATAGCAATTAACATCTTCCATTTCAGAATGAAATATTCTAAAGCGCCCTTTTTTCCCTTTCCTAAAATAATCATCAATTATTAGTGAAGCTGTTGCTATTATTTGTTCTTGTTGGTTGGTGATAATGTAGGTAGGATTTTCTTCGTTTGGTTCAAAGTCTTTGAAGTCTTCATCCTCATGCAGGAAGGTATCGTCGACTTCCAGCTTATGCTTCCTGCAATACTCTTTAAAATCTTCGATTCTCTCTTTTCTCAATTCTTCAACCTTCATATGTCATCCCCATCCTTTTCAAATAATAATTGTAAATGTCGTTAAAGCCATCTTGCGTATTTCTATAAGCACAGTTAATAAACCTCATTTACTTCACCCCACTCTTATATAAATTCAAATTGTACTATACATTATTTTACTATCATCATGAACTATAATAAAAGGTAAAGAATATTTCTGTATTGTTCTATACACAAAAAGCTGCCACTTTTTCTGAAAGTGACAGCATAGATCTATTTATTCGTATATATAATTTTCTTAATACTATCAATAGAAAGAAAGAATTCTTCAGCTAAATTGGCAATAGCATATCCGTTATTGTACTTGCTGCGTATATCTTCGTTCCTATTTTTCATATACTCTCTATTCCCCGAGTTTTCACCCCATTTTTTTCTTTTCTCAGGTTGAGAAGGAATATATAAATATTCACCTTGTATATACTTTTGAATTTCTCTAACCAGATTATCCGGTAAAATCACTTCTGCTTTTACATATCTCACAAAGCTCAGCTCCTTAAATTTATAATTTAAATTAAGGAAACAAAGCCTGTTATGGTATGAATCATTAAATAAGGCGACTGAAGCATTTACCTCTGTACAAATTGTCGCCGTAAGCCATACCTACAGACTTTGTACAGAGTACATCGAGCTGTTCCTGATCTCTGAGATTGTATCGCATATTATCACACTCCAAACATGAAACTTATAAACAAATAATATCATAGCTTCCCTAAATTGTAAATTTATTCTAATCGAGTCTGATTTATAAAGTACCCTGATTTTTCTTTCCATACCTATTTTGTCTCACTGTGGAAAACTCTTTTTCGTATGCACCGCCATAATATTTGCAAACTAGATATAGGAGGTGTAATATGAAAAGATATAAATTTATGGCAATAGTGCTTTCTCTTATACTCATTGCAGCGACTGGCTTGACTGGGTGCAATGCAACAGATAAGCTGGAGCTTGTAAACGCCTTGGAGAAATCCGCAAAGATGACATCCTGGGAAAGCCAAAGTAAAATCAATTTAAAAAATGTGAATTTTGACACCAATATTGAAGATTTGCTTGTGTTTCAACTTTTTATCCCGTTATTAGATAATATGAGCTTTGAAGTTAATCAGAAGGTCAATCAAAACAGCCAAGGAACCAAATCAGTTATGCAAACAGATACCAAAGCGGT
The DNA here is from genome assembly GCA_035628995.1 of Clostridia bacterium. Taxonomy (NCBI): domain Bacteria; kingdom Bacillati; phylum Bacillota; class Clostridia; species Clostridia bacterium. The sequence goes on from DASPIR010000029.1 coordinate 72,028, forward strand.
TACCTCCGATATTACAGAACAAACCACCCTTTGGGCATCCTATGACTTTGAGCAGCAGCCTCCGGTAATACGGCAGATAATGAAGCTGCCCGACACCTTGACTGCCAGCCTGCCGGAAGATTTGGCAGGGAAAGAGTACTTTGTTATGGATCAAAAGGACCTACCTGGAGAAGAGCAGCTGAACCCTCAGGAATATGCCGAAATGGTGCAATCGTTAAATGATTTCCAATCAAACCTGATTGAGCTCTTAAAGGAGCATGCACTACATATAGACCCTAACTTTGTAGTGATAAACCAATTGGAAGATAAGGTTGTGGATGGCGAAAGACTGTCTGTATACCAGCTAAAGCTTGATAATAAGTCCCTTAAAACTATTATGAAGTATGTATTGTCTGAGCTGTCTGAGAATGAGCAGGCAAAAGATATCATTAAAGAGTTAATATTAGCTTCAAGTGCTATTGCGGAAGGTACTGAGGCCAGCCAGGACTTGGATATGGCACTTGACACGCTTACGAATGGAGACAAAAGTCTCAAAGATGAACTGGACCGTATAATGACTGCCTTGGAGGATGTCACTATGCTGGGCAGCCGGGGAATAGAAATAAACTTCCAAATAAACAAGGATGGCTATATTGTCAACCAGAATGGAGTGTTTGACTTCTATATGGATTCTCAAGAGGTTGAAGATGCTTTTGAGAAGCTTGCCGGAGAAACAGAGTATGATGGAAAGGAAACATATAAATTTACCTTTGGTCTTGCTATGGAATTCAATACTGATATCAATAATATCAACCAAGAAGTAAAAATTGACTTTCCTGTGGTTACCAAAGAAAATTCCTTCGATTTTAATGATTTCGTGGGTATCGCCCCCAGCTTCAGCCGCAAGCTTGTAAAGCAGGGCAGCAATGCTGTAAGGCTTGACTTCAGCAATACCTCAAGTGAAAAGGTACTTCCTGTGAAGCTGGGCAATAAAACCTTTATTCCATTAGCCCCAATCAGTCAAACCCTTGGATTGAAGTATGAATTGCAAAAAAACGGTGAGTTTGCTCTGAATACTGATAAGGGTAAAATCAAAGGAAAAGCCGGCAGCACAGAGGTCATGATAGATGATAAGAAACAGTATCTGCCCTTGCCTGTAATGAAAATTGAAAACCAGATTTTTGTTCCCGACCAGTTTTTCAAGCAGTGTCTGGGCGCTGGAATGTACTACAATGAAAAAACCAGGGAGTTAATGATGCAAAAAAGATAATATATAAAAATAGAATGGTTCAAAGTGAACCGTTCTATTTCTTTTCAGCCTTTACCAGGTCAGCTGTATTCCATATCTCAGTATGTGCATATTTTATACTATAGTTCTTTATTGTTACTGTTGCCTTACCCTCTGTGCCTGCAACTCCTAATGCCTTTTCTGCTTCATCGTGATTCATGAACATGAACCACACATTTCTCCTGTCATGCGCTAGCATTGGAAGCAAAGCAGCCGATTCCTCATCAACATTAAATGTTATTTCATTATCTAAGAATTCGTCGTTCAGATTATGTTTGAAGGTACCGCTTACTGTCACTTCGCCCTCAAAATCCACATAAGCATCATAATCGTCATCCGCAGCATTATGTACTTCAACCTTAGTTACCCTTAGCCCCGCCACTTGGTCTCCTGACTTCACCTTCCTGGCATCGAACAGGTTGCTTTCCTTTTCCACTTCAGCAGGTGGATTTGCGACTTCCATATTCTGCTCCACCGCAGACTTGTTTGGCTCCACAACTGGCTTCTCCACCTGTTTGGACTTCTGTGAACATCCAGCTAGCAGCATTACTATTAAAAATACTGATAATATTCTTTTCATTATTTCACCTCATAATATTATGACGATAATAACAGGAAAAAGTTTCAAATCGGGCTATTAAACAGGGACTGAATAGAATTATTCAGTCCCTGTTGATAGTAAGTATTTCAATTTGATATTATGTGTTAGTTCCCTGTTGTAGTACCTGTTGTTGTGTCTGTTGTTGTATCATCATCCTCATCTTCGATCTCTATTGTTCCATCTTCTGGATCCACTTCTGCCTTAAGTCCGAGCTTCTCTGCCAGGAATCCAACAGGCATTACGGTCTTTCCATTTATCCCCTTAACCGGTAACCCTATGTCGGTTGCAACGCCGTTTACATATACTGTACTGCTGTCTGTCATAAGTACAATTTCAACACCGTCTTTGATTATTGTTATGGTGTGTTCTTCCGCATTCCAATTTACTTCTGCTCCATAAGCCTGGGAGAAAGCCCTTATCGGCACTAATACTTTTCCGTCTTTTACTACAGGAGGCATATCCAGCTTCAAGCTTTTGCCTTTCGCTACAATTGTATCTATTGGTAATACTTCCAATGTAGGATCTGCGGTTTCTATGGTTACTGCTGCTTGCTCAAGCTGTGCTAATTCTTCTTCTGTATAGCTGTCTTTTACCATTTGCTTTAGCTGTTCCTTATATTCTTTTACCTGAGTCAAAAGCAGTGCGGCAGCTTCCAAATTTCCTGATTTCCTTGCTTCTATAAGCTGCTTCATCAGAACCTTCTTCTGCTCCATAACCTTGTCTTTTTCCTTCACAGCCTTCTCTTCCTCAGCCACTGCTGTGCTATCTTCTTCTGCTCCCTTTACCTTGCTCTTGTCTTCAACAGTTGGAGTATTGACTTTATCATTGCCCTTTACCTTTTCTATATCCTTTCCATTGTCAGCACCTGCAAAAACTGCTGAGGACATCACTAGTGTAAACATAAACACCAGTACAAAAACCATTGCTATAATTCTCTTGGTATTTTTCATATTTATTCCTCCATTTTTATATTTATTTGCAGATATTAATCTCCTACATTTATTGATCTGGTTCATAATATCTTCGGCAGCCCGGCCGCCATAGCTTCCCTTAGGCCCGTAGCTTTGCGTCCCTGGTTTTCAACAGGTTTGCCTTTTCGGAGATTATGCTATCTACTTTTGTAATATAAATTCGCAAATTGTTCCATATTTTCGGGGTAGAAAGTAAAAATGGGACTAGAGTACTACTAGTCCCATTTTATTTCTATTTCAATTGTTCCTTAATTGTCTGCCATATATCCAGATTCATTCCGCTGCCCTCTGACTCCTCGAAGTCAGGGATATTACCCAACCTCCAGAGAGATACTCCATTTATTCCAAACATTTTTGCGAGTGCAATCTTTGACAGGATGCTTCCGCTGTCCTCATACCAGATGATATTATCTGTGCCGTCACTGTCATTATAATATGTCAACCATGGACTCTGAAGCTTTTCAGAGTAGTTCATTTTTAACTCCGAACCGGGTTCATTTTTCAACATGCGATCTCTAAGTTGAGAATACGAGGGTCGGAAGGCACTCTGATTCACAATCTTTCCCTCAATCTTTTTCCACTGTGCAGTATCAAAGGATATCTGAAGCCATACCTTGCTCAAATCAGCTACTCCAGTGTTCTTATCAGCAATTGCCTTCAGCGCATAGTATATTTCATTTATAGGAGCAAGAGGCGTATCATTGTAACCCGCAGCCATTTCGCTTTCTGTAAGGTTTACAGCGTTATAATCATGGGCCATAAGTATGATTCTGTCCGCTATTTCACCGATGATTCTGTAGTCATATCCGTCATAATATGCCTCCCCATTGCCCCGCTTAGGATGTACCGCCACATAAAGCTTCTTGTTATATTTCACGAGTTCCGCTTTCAGCTTAGACAGGAATTCATTGTAAAGCTTGCTGTTGGTATCTCCTCTTAGAATCTCGAAATCAACAACTATGCCATCAAAGGAAATTGCATCATTTCCTACCTGGGTACTGTTTAACAGCTGTATAACCTGCCCTATGACCTCAGACTGAGCATCAGCATCAGTAAGCAGTCGTTCTACTATCCCCAGTCTTTCCCCGGTAGTGGGATTTAGAACTTTCATTTCATTGGAAGCAAAAAGATTGAGCTGCACAGGTTTGTTGTATTGCTTCGCTATATTTATGGGCTCTCCATATCCCTCCGGGATAAAAAAGTCACTGTTTCCGCTATTGGAAACTGCTACAGAAAGCTTATTACTGCTGGCATCGTATTCGAGTCTGCTCCAGCCAAAGCTTACGGAGTTCAAATCCTGTATCATGCCTGCCTGGTCATAGGATTTTATAGCATAGAAGGCATGCAGTTCTTTGATATTGGAGTTCAATCTTTGATACATTCTGGTAAGCATTGCCACAGCTTCTTCTTTCTTTGCTGTGCTGTCCGGCAGGAAGCTGGTTCCACCATTTCCATTGGAAATCCCAAAATCCTTAACAATGTTCGTATATTCCGCACCTTCTGCAACATCTGCAAACTGACTTGGAAGATATTTAAGCTGCTTTGCCAGCTCTTCATATCCCAATCCACGCACTATCGCTTCTGCAATTTCAAGTCTGGTTATCTGATTATCGGGGTTGAAGCTGTCTGTTTCCTTCAATATAGCTCCATGGGCTACTGCAGTCTCAACATATGGTTGATACCATTTATCTTTGCTTACATCAGAAAAGCTGCTGTTTTCTGTTGATACCAGCTCCCAGCCCATGACCCTTACAAGCATTGTAATGAATTCGCTTTTCTTCACTGACTGCCCTAAACCGAACTTGTTGCCGCCATTCCCCTCGGTAAAATTCAAATATCTAAAATAGTGCACCGCTTCGTATGCCCAATGAGCCTCCGGCACATCAGAAAACTTTTCAACTTCAAAAGGCAGCTTTGTCGCGGCGGCTTCTACTTCAAAAACGCCTGCCAGTCCTGAAGTTATTATCAAAACTGCTGTAAATAATGCTATGTATCTTTTCAACACAAATACCTCCTAGTGCTTATTAACATCACAGCTTTCCAATCAATCAAAATGTTAATAATGCACATCCTTAATGTTGTGTCCTGCTGCTATATACGAATACTGCTACAGGACACGATTGCTTATGTAGCCATTATACCATAGGCATGTCCCAATTGAAGGGACTTCCATATATTTCATGTAAAAAAAAAGGGACTCAAAGAGTCCCTTAAAATGTCTTAGAATGCTACTATAATGCCTCCCTGGTTTGCATATACACTGCTGAGCCCTGCTGTCTCAACAATTATTATATCCTTGAACTTATATCTTTTCATAAGCTCACTCTTAAACTCCTCCGCCCTCTCAAGGCAGTTGCAGTGTGCTATTCCTATAACCTTTTCCTCCAGCTTCTCTCCTTGCTCACCTATAATCTCAACAAAGCGCATAAATGCTCTCCGATAGCCTCTTACGCTTTCAACCAGCTTTATATCTCCAACTTCATTGGCTCCCATTACAGGCTTTATATTGAGAAGAGAAGCAATTGTGCCTTTAACCTTGCCCAGCCTTCCATTTTTCATGAGGTTTTCCAAGGATTCAAGCAGGAATAAGGTTTTCATGCTACTTATATATTCATTGACCTTCTCCACTATCTGAAGATTGTCATAGCTCTTCTTTGCCAATTCAAAAATCTTGATGCTTATCAGAGTTTCAGCTATAGAAGCGCTAAACGAATCAAATACATGTACAAATTTGTCTTCCGTGTTTTCCAAAAGCATCTTCTTAGCCAGCATTGCGCTTTCGTATGTACCGCTCAGTGCAGAGCTTAAAGTCACTACAAAAACGCTCTCAGGGCCTTCATAAGCTTTGATAAAATCATTAGGTGAAGGACATGCAGTTTTGGGTGAAGTAGGACACTCCGCCATTTTCTTAAGCATAGCTTTAACATCCAGACTCTCATCGTCCCTATAATTGATTTCACCGATTTGAAGTGTGAGAGGCACAAGCGTTACCCCCAGCTCCCTTTTCAAATCTTCATTCAGGTCACAGCTGCTGTCCGCAACTATCTTTATACTCATTTGCAAATCCTCCTCGTTAGCTTCTATATATCAATTTTTACCACAAATAAGCAACCTTTACAACAGTAAAACTACAAAGCGTGGTATTCATATTGGTCTTAGATGGTATCGGAAACTATCAAATCTGAAAGACATCAACCCTTTTATAATTCTACCTGTTTTTCTTTAAAGCTGCCGAATACTACTGCCATTAATGGTGCTATGTAGCAAAGCACTGCATAAGGAGCATATTGCAATGTAGAAACTCCGGTAATGGCCAGGATGATTATAGAATTTATATTCCAAGGTATAAGAGGTGCTATAGTCGTTCCTGTATCCGATATTGTCCTGGCTAGTTTGACCTTATTTACCCCCAGGTCCTCAAATCTTTTCTTTAAAAGTCTTCCCAGCAGTATGATGCCTGCGGTTTGGTCACAGGTGACAATTGTAAGCAGACTACTGAAAGCTGCTGTCCTTGCTATTAATGATATTTTGGTTTTTGCCCTGTCCATAACACTTGCAATTATAGGATTGATTATATTTGTGCCTTCAAGCAGACTGCTCAGTGCAATAGCTCCAGCTACAATCAAAAGCACTTCAATCATCGGCTGGATTCCCCCGCCTCTCAGTATACTATCAAGCTCTGCAATACCTGTAGTTGACTTATAACCTGAAAATATGTACTGAAAGACTTCAAATACAGTCTTTTTTTGGAGAAATATACTTATAAGTGATCCCCCAGCAACCCCAATACTCATATTTATTATAGGCTTAACCCCGCACACCGCCATTGTTATAACAATAATCGGAAGCAACAGCAGAATTGGTGTAATTACAAAAGCGCTGTTTATATTTCCTTGGAATATGGCTATCTTTGCCGGATCAGTCACAGACATATAGTCCTTACCAATAAAATAATATGCTGCTGCAGCAATGACTAATGAAGGTGCCAGGGTATTCAGCATGCTTTTTACATAATCCCTGTATTTTAGATCCGTTGTTTTCAGCATAAGGTTTACAAGTCCTGATATTGGTGAAATCCTGTCAGCAATAAAAGCTCCCGAAACTACAGCGCCTAAAAGCATCTGGTCTGGTATTGCAAAGCCTTTGCCTATTCCTATTAATGCTATACCAATGGTACTTACAGTACCTACCGCAGTGCCCATAACCACTGAAACCACTGCTGTTACCAAGAAACATGCAAGAACGTAATTTATGTGCTTGATATATTCGAACCCATAGTACATAAGCGTGGGAACAATGCCTGATGACAGCCAAATCGATACAGTAGCTCCTGTGAGTATGATAATAATCATCAGCTTTGAACAATCCTTAATGCCAATGAGCATCATATTATTCAGAGTCTTGAGTTCATGACCTTTTCTCACAAGCACCGCAGTAGAAAAAACAACTGCCCCGGCAAACCCGCAGTACAGCGGTATATTTAATAATATGCATATCCCGATAAGACTCAAGCTAACTATAAATATCAGGTAAGCGCTCAGATCCACCTTGTTTTCCACCATAAATCCTCCAAAATAATAAATTCTATTATTTCAACTCCAACCGCTTAATAAATGTCAGAAGTCCACTGTATATCCCATAGGCAGTCTGCTGAATCTCTGAGTTCCTTCCCACTATGCAAATTGCAGCTTAAGCGTCGCACCGTTTTCCTTCAACCATGCAACAGCCTTTTTATACTCAGGAACGTATACAGCCACTGTATCCCAAAAATCCTTGGAATGATTCATATGCTTAAGATGTGATAGCTCATGCACAACCACATAATCAAGAACCCACTCCGGTGCCATAACTAGCCGCCAGTTGAAATTAAGGTTTCCCTTGCTTGAGCAGCTTCCCCACCTTGTCTTCTGGGCTTTTATACAGAATCTGTGGTATTTTACGTCAATTATCCCACAGTAATGTTTAAGCCTTTCACCAAATATATCTTCAGCCTTTTTATTAAACCATCCGCGTAAAGCTTCATCTATTGCTTCCATTCCACTTTCAAAATCAGCAGTATTATTTATATATATTTCAAAACATTCATTTCTAAAAAACACTCTTGGATTTTTTCCCGGATATTTCTTAGCAACAACCTGATAGTTAATACCTTGCAGTAAAATAGTCCTACCCCCTCCCTAACTTCTCTACGGCTTCTACAGAAATATTATATCATGTACTCATTATCTTTTCATCCATTGCTAAATTGCAATATAATTCTACATTTTTCGACACAAAATAAAAAACCTACTGCTCTAAGAGCAATAGGTTGTTAACTACTTAATTACCAAGCCATTGACGGGATGTCAACTTTTATATAACCTCTTTCAAACATTTCTACAAGATATGTATACGGCATTTGTCTGTAAGATCCGTCTTCCTCAAAGATTTTTACAACATTGTTGTCCACCTTTGATATTTTCCATATCTTAGTCATGTTATCTACAGCAAAAACCAGGGTATCTCCACTGTGTATATCCATTCAATCCACCTCAATATCTTATATTTAAGGAATTTATAAATCTATTTCGTAGCAAGTGCCATTCTATTAAAGGCAGCTGCGCTTATAGAATATATCACAGAATATGCTGATTTTCTAGTTATGACCGCGATGTATATTAAGGAAGCAAAAGTGTGAAAATTTTTCACATTTTGCATACATGCTGGAAAATGTTGTCGTTTTTCTGTTGTTTATAGATTATTATATACTAAAACCTGGTCCTATTCTATAGTCATTTAGTATTATATTTTTATAAAATAATTAGTACTTTTAATGCATTTACATGCTCGATTTTCAGAGGAATTTTAGCTTTAGGTGAAGAATAGAAAACAAATAAATAATTCAGGGGGTAATAAAAGTATGTCTCAAATAAAGAAGTTTATAGTTGAAGAGGCGACAATCGCGGATATGCAGGAGGCTATCAATGCCAAGGCAGTGAGTTCAAGAGAATTGGTGCTTATGTACCTTGATAGAATCGCAAAATTCGATAAGTCCGGCTTATCCATTAATTCAGTTGCAGAAATAAATCCTGACGCTATCCATATTGCTGAAGCCCTTGACAGGCATATGGAGTTAAATGGACCCATCGGCCCCTTGCATGGAATCCCCATACTTATAAAGGACAACATAAATACAGGTGACAAAATGCACACTACAGCAGGATCCCTGTCACTATCAGATAATTATGCACCTGAGGACGCATTTGTCGTAAAAAAACTAAGAGCAGCAGGTGCTGTAATTCTTGGGAAGACAAACCTTACAGAGTTCGCTAATTTCATGACTGAAAATATGCCTAATGGATACAGTTCAAGAGGAGGTCAAGTGTTGAATCCTTACGGACCTGGAAAATTTGATGTTGGAGGCTCCAGCTCGGGTTCAGGTGCTTCAGTTGCTTGCAGCTTCTGTGCCGGAGCTATAGGCACTGAGACCTCCGGATCGATATTGAGTCCCGCATGCCGTAATTCAGTTGTAGGCATCAAACCCACAGTGGGACTTGTAGGCCGCAGTGGCATCGTCCCGATAGCTCATAGTCAGGATACAGCAGGTCCCATAGCCAGGACTGTCGCCGATGCTGCTTTGCTGCTTGGTGCAATAACAGGCGAAGACAGTGAAGACCCTGTCACACTTGCCAGCTGTCGAAGATCTTTCATGGATTATACAAGATTTTTGGATAAAGCCGGGCTTGAAGGGGTAAGAATTGGTATACCTAGAGATTACTTTTACGATGAGCTTTCCATGGAACAGATTATGCTAGCAGAAGCTGCTGTTAAATTATTAAAAGAGCTTGGCGCTGTAATCGTTGAACCGGCAGACATACCCTCAGCCAAGGAATTCAAGGAATACGAAGTGCTTCTGTATGAGTTCAAGAGTGATATGAATTCATATCTTGCACGTTACGGAGGCAGCAGAACAATGCATACCCTTAAGGATATAATAGACTTCAATAACTCCAAACCGGAAGAGGCTCTGAAATATGGTCAGACTATACTGGTAAAATCCCAGGAAACAAAAGGGACTCTTGCGGAATCCGAATATATACTCGAGAGGCTTAAGGATCTGCGCCTTTCGCAAACTGAAGGCATAGATATGGTCCTGAACAAATATAACCTTGATGCTGTTGTCTTTCCCAGCTATTTAGGCTGTGACATAGCGGCCAGGGCAGGCTACCCTTCAGTAATAGTACCCGCAGGCTATACCAATGAAGGAGAGCCCTTCGGCATTACATTCACATCAAGAGCTTATACAGAACCACAGCTCATCAAGTATGCCTATGCTTACGAGCAAGCAGCAAAAAAACGAAAACCTCCGATACTGTAAAAGTTTCTTCCCTCTATCATACAAAAAGCCGGCATATGCCGGCTTTTTCTACTGATCATCTTCTATTTCGCTTATAGGATATCTCTCTTCGGTGGTGTTTCTTCCGCCAAATTGATCAATATCATGCTTATATACCAATGGGTAGTCAATTTCCACATCTGTCAACGCCTCTAGAGAATCTATGCTGGCTTTCTTTTCTTTCTTCTTATCCATTTTCAGTACCATCCTTATATTTGGTGGAGCTATGCAATAATTTGCTGTACCTTTGACAAATCCACAGTCATCCTTTCAATTACATCCAACATAAGCTGGTATTCTTCGAAGAAAACTATGACTATGTCACCTGGCACTGCATCTGAGATAGCTTTTTCTAAAGCCTTATCCTCCGCCAGCTCTATCAGTACCTCTGAGGGTTTGATACTTGCCATCCTGCAGCCCTTTTCAAGCAAGGCTGCGACTTCTCCAGGCTCTCGCCCTCTCCTGTCTCTGTCTTCCTTGATATAAATCCTATCAAAGCAATCCCCGCACATTTTTCCTATTATTATATTACTAGAATCTGTCCTGTCTCCAGGTGTCCCTATAACTCCTATAAGGCGGCCGGTTTTCATTTGCTTCAACGAATCTATAACCACACGATAAGCGTCGATATTATGTCCATAATCCAATACCACCCTTATGCCATTAACATCATGTAAATTAAATCTCCCCGGATTGCTGGCAGTATCGCTCCTAAAGGTTGACAGGCCTGTTATTATGCTTTCTACGGGGATTCCCATCCCTATTGCGCCAGCAATTGCAGCCATGCTGTTGCTTATATTATGCCTCAATACTCCATTCATTGTAACAGGGATAGCCTTTGCTTCAATAAATGGCAGCTCTACTCCGCCTTTATTTACAAAAATGGTGCTGCCATTGCTATAAATGGCTATTCCCCCATCAAGAACGTGGCTTTTTATGGCCTCATTCTCGGTTGACAGAGAAAATAAAATAACATTTGCTTTTATCCTTTCCCTCATACTGAGACAATATTGGTCATCTGCATTCAATACTGCATAACCATCTTTCTTAACCGCTTCTGCAACTAAAGACTTCACATGGGCCAAGTCCTCCAGAGTATTAATGTCATCAATCCCCAGATGATCCTCCGTAATATTGGTTATAATGCCTACATCTGCTTCATCATAGCCCAGCCCACGATTAACTATTCCGCCCCTGGCGGTCTCCAGTACAGCATACTCAACCCTTCTGTCCATAAGTACTGTCCTAGCGCTTATAGGGCCTGTGTTGTCTCCATACTTGATCAGCTCATCGTTCACATATATTCCGCTTGTGGTAGTCATCCCTACAATAAAGCCCATCTGCTTTATAATATGCGCTATCATTCTGGAGGTAGTTGTCTTTCCATTCGTCCCTGTCACTGACACAATAGGTACTCTGCCTGTGCTGCCTTCAGGGAATAGCATATCGACTATATGCTTTGCCACATTTCTTGGGGTGCCTTTATAGGGGTAATGATGCATTCTGATTCCCGGTGCTGCATTTATTTCTATAATGGCCCCTCCTGTTTCAGTAATAGGCTTTGAGATATCTGCAGTGCTTATATCAACACCAGCTACATCCAGACCAATAATTCTGGCTGCTTGAGCTATTAACTTCTTGTTTTGCTCGTGCAATTCATCAGTAACATCGATTGCAACTCCACCTGTACTCAGGTTGTCATTTTCACGCAGGTATACTATTTCTCCATCATTGGGCACATACTCAAGAGTCAAATTTTGTTTCCTAAGATATTGTTCTGCCACTTTATCAATATTTATCTTGGTCAATGGCTTTTCATGCCCTTCACCTCTTAGGGGGCTGCTGTTCTCTTTATGAATAAGCTCTCTTACCGTCCTTGCTCCGTCACCTGTAACGTGAGCAGAGATTCTATGGGAAGCTGCTACCACCTGGTCTCCTACGACCAATACCCTATAGTAGCTGCCTTTTATATATTTTTCTACTAGGATCGTATCCTCGTATTCATTTGCTATCCTATATGCCTCCAATACTTCCTGAGGACTCTTAAGGTTTATGGATACACCTTTTCCATGGCTTCCATAATTGGGCTTCACTACAACAGGATAGCCTAGCTTTTCACTATATTCCAAAGCCTCCTGCTCGCTCTTTACTATCTTTCCAGCCGGAACAGGTATTCCATATTCGCTGAGTATACTCTTTGTAAGCTCCTTATTGCATGCAATATCAACCGCTATGCAGCATGAATTCTCAGTAAGCGTTGCTTCTATTCTTTTCTGACTTTTTCCATATCCCAACTGCAAAATGCTTCCATCACCCAAGCGTATTATTGGGATATTCCGTTCTTTTGCTTCCTTTGTGATTGCAGCGGTGCTTGCTCCAAAATCCGTTGCAATGCATACCTTCTTAATGTCTTGCAGCCTTTTATTTATATCCGGCAGTTCTCCTGCCAGTATTCCTTCCATGATTTCCACTGCCAGCCTGCCTGATTCCAAGCCAGCGTGCTCGTTCTCGTATCCATATATTATATTGTAAATTCCTTCTTTTCCTGTAACCCTTGTCTTGCCGAATTTGATATCATAACCCAGCATGGCTTGCAGTTCAATTGCTATGTGCTCCATTACATGTGCAAAATATGTTCCCTCCTGAAGCCTTTCAATAAAGCCTCCTTCATACCCTCTGCAACAAAAGTGCTTTTTCAATCCCGGCAGAAGCCCTTGAAGAGCTTCATTAAAGCCTTCAATGTCCTTTGTCGGAGTGTCGGCATATCTGCCTAAGTCAACTACCAGTTTCACCACGGGTTTGTAGCTGTAAATGCTTTTTCCTTGATAAGCATGACTGCTTACAGTAATCACAATGCTTCCTCCTTATGTTTTTGAGAAAAATGTTTTATATTTTTAATCTTGCTTTTTTAGTATTTCCTGTTTTTTTACTAAATTAAACCCATACCCTTTTGGTAAAATGTGTATTCTTACATTAGTTATTGCCAAAGGATCATCAGGATGCTGTTCTGAAATATTAGTATAGGAAATATCTCTGCCGTCCACAACTGTAACTACTCCAGAGCCTCCGACAGTAAACTCCAGATCCTTGTTTACAATCATCGCAGTATCTTCATCTATGCCAATTCCTAAAACATTTGGGTTTTGTGCCACAGCCGCCAGCAATCTTCCAATTCTTCCCCTTTGATTAAAATGCTGGTCTATTATTACACCCGCTAAGAGATCCATTCCCGGAGCCATCTTTAGTGTACATTTCCTTGGTGCTTCCTCATCTTTCCCTTCCACAACCATTATCTCACTCATCATCGAAGCTCCTGCGCTGGTTCCAGCAATTACCCTGCCTTCTTCATATTGTTTTCTTAATATCCGGTGTACTTCAGTGCCACCCAATATGCTTGATATTCTCAGCTGGTCACCACCTACAAAAAAAATACAGGTAGCATCATGAAGAACCTTCAAACCTTCAATATTATTTGCAGATTCCCTATCTGTGATATTTATTGATACAACGCTTCTTGCTCCCAACTCACTAAAAAGTCTTTTATATTCCAAACCCGCTTCTACAGGGCTGTTGGTTGCAGTGGTGATTAGAGCTATGGACGCACCTTCACCGCCTGCAAGCTTTATTACTTCTTTAAGGATAGCTTTATCTGCTCTTTTATCCTCTGCCCCTCCGATTATTACAAGGCTTCCCCTTTCAGTTTCAGGCATTGTTGCATCCCTCTCCAATCCTATTTTTTTTGCTGCTTAATATAATATTCCAAAAACAGTATTTAAAAATGTATTGTATATTTTACAAAAAAGGAGTATTATTCCAACAAATGTTTGTGATATTTTTTCGGATTAATTGTCATTCACAAAAGCATAATAATAAAAAGGAGATGATTTAATGGACATAAACAGAGCAGAAGAAATTATTAATTCCAAAGGAATTATTGAGGTAACCTATAAGGATTCACCAATATGGATTGAGAGCGTTATTAGAGATAATGCTACAGCACATGTAAAACTTCTGTCGGACAATCAGAGCATGAATATACCTATTGAAGACTTGATGGAGAAGAATCCCAATAACAATAATCGATAATTTTAGTATTCATTGGCATGTTTCTACATTTGGTATAATAATTAGGCCTGTTCATATAAAATCTATTGAAGCGCTTCCGATATGTATATAGAATTAAGCTATAAGCTTAAGTTCTATTAATTTGCAGAAGGAATGATTTTATGGAATTTCCCGAAAGATTAAGTGAAAAGCTAACTGCAGTTATTTCAGAAAACTTGGAGGATTTGTCAGAACGAAAGCTTGCTGAGATTAATTATGGAATAGCGGTCTTTATCACAAACTCATACAAAATGCTGCTTATTTTCTTCTTAGCAATCTTACTGAATATATTCAAGGATTTTCTTATTGCTTTTATAAGCTTCGGCGCCTTACGCACATTTGCGTCAGGCGTTCATGCAAAGGGAGAGTGGACATGCCTTCCCGCAAGTGCGTTATTTTTCTTTGGTATTGTATATTCGGGAATGGTTATCGACTTAAATATATATGTTGTAAGTATTATATTTGCGCTATGCTTCTCTGCAGTATTAAGATATGCGCCTGCCGACACTGAAGAGCGGCCTATAGCAAGCAGGAAGCTTCGAAAAAAATTAAAAGTGCTGTCTTGTTTTGCAGTCATAGCTCTTTACTTGGCTTCAGCATACAACTTGGGCACTTCAATTTCTTCAATAATAGCATTTGCTGTTTTAGTTGAAACAATATTGATACTACCCATAACTTACAAGCTGGCAGGCAGCATGTACGGTGTGGGTATAAGTATAAACAATAAAAGGGAGGTATAGAAATGAAAAGATTCTTGAAACCACTATTGGTCCTTATCAGTACCTTAGCTTTGTTTATAGCAAGTACTTCAACAACAGCTTGTTACTTCTGGTCGTTAAGGGAACCTAAGATGCCGGAATCGTTAATTAAGAGAGACTAATAAAAAAAATAAGAGCACATATCGTGCTCTTATTTTTTTATTATAAGCTCCTGCTTAAATATTCCTTCTTCAATAAATGTGTTATGCAATATATTGGCATACTTGGATAATACCTGATTGGTTATTGCTAGACCAAATCCTCTGTTGTTTCCCTTTGTAGAATACCCTTTTTTCTGTATCTCATCCACGTCGACAGTGCCCTCGTAGGTATTTTCAACACTTATTGTCAGATAACCTTCACCATCAGTCAGAATAATGTTCATTTTTTTAATATCCGAAACCGCTGCTGCATCAATTGCGTTGTCAAGGTAGTTTCCCAGCACTTCACATAGATCGGTAAGCTTCATGCTAACTTGATGCACTTCATTTATGACCTGCACTCCCACCTCTATTCCCCTGCTCTCAGCTTCATTAATCTTATTCCACAGCAGTCCGAATATTGCATATACCTTTATTCTCTGCAAAGCCAGAAGCAAATTGCTGTCCATTTTTTTTGTTTCATCCATTACCTCGGAATAGTAGGTTTTCAAACCCTGTATATCATTCTCCTGAATATATCCATAAAAGCTATATATGGTATTGGCATAGCTATGCTTCAGTCTTCTGAAGTCATTTATAAGGCTGTCTATCGTTTTTATATAGTCCTGCTGTTGGTCATACTGCTGCTCCTTCAAAGTCAATGCACTGTTGGTAAAATTGATGTACAGGCTTAGTATAAGATACATCCACATGATAGCTACATTTACCAGTATTACGCTTTGATCTACCACCCCAATAAACTTTATATATACTGAATAGTTAACCGCAATTACAATAAAGGTAGCAAACATGTATATTGATGACTTTATACTTATGCTGCGCTTGTATTTGTCTGTCATTTCTTGAGTCTGTCTTATGAGCCTTATAAGAAAAATTATTATTATTACAGTTCCGTATATTATTAAATCAGCGGTTAAGGATAGCAAAATATGGGATTTAATCTTTTCATGAGTATACCCATATATCTTGACCAAAATGAACACCGCAGATATATCCCCAACTGCAAGGGCGATGGCATTTGTGATATTAACAACAATTGACTGAATCAAGCCGAGCTTCAACAAGAAATATGACATAAGCATCATAAACGGCAGCATTATCAGAGCACGCAATCCCATTCCAATGTATTGGTCCAAATATACAAGTAAATTAGTGCCTAAAGCTGTGATAATGACAAACCTCAGTAATACTTTCTGTTCTCTTTGAAAGCTGTACAATGCCTGCGCCAAATATGTAAAAATAACTATTGCCATTGTATTGATAAATATCCTATATAGTACTATCATTCTCTTGAACCATCCTATCCAATACTACCTTTATTTCACTTTTCTGCTGCCTCGACATAAAGCACTTTTCGTCATTGGACATTATTATGTACGAATCCTTATAGTTGACTTCCTTTACATGGTTAATGTTGATAATGTATGAGCGATGACAGCGGCAGAAATTCTCTCCGCTTTTATTAAGTTCATTGATTATATCCTTTAGATAACCGAAAAATTCTATGTTTCGGCTCTTTGTATGTACTACAAGCTTTTGATTTATTGATTCCACGAATATGATATTATGGAGTTCTATGTTGTAATCGCAGTTTCCTGACCTGATTTTAATTATTGCATTCTTATTATGCTTTTGGTAGTTCAGATAGTTGCTATAGTGCTTATTTATGGAAAGTACGCACTCCTCAAGTGCCTGATAAGATACCGGTTTTATAAGATATTCAAAGGCTTCAATATGATATTTGAACACCGTCATGCACAATTCCGGATGACCTGTGACAAAGGTTATATAACAATACGGATCAAAGCTCCTGATCTGCTTGGCCAACTCCAATCCATTCATATTAGTCCCAAGGTTTATGTCAAGAAAGTACGCATTAATACCCTGCGCATATTGCTTTGCATATTCGATTACCCTCTTGGGATTATCTGTTGTAAAGCATACCTTTGCGTCTATGCCATTCTGCCTAATAACCTTTTCTAAGCTTGTCCTGATATTGTTCAATATAACCTGCTTGTCCTCACATAACACCATATTTATAGACATGTCCAACACCTCCAAAAATGCTTAGGTTTACACACATAGACGGCATAATATAACCAATAGAATTGATTCGACAAAAATTCGCTTTTTCCTTTAAAAAATAATTGAATTGCATGTTTTATTATATGAATGATGTTGCTATTTATCTATTTTTTGATATTCATGGTATGTATTATTCTGTCAAACAGAACTTTATAATAGTTCTTCCATTCTTTTTCTGGCACAAAAAAGCTTATCCTGTATACTTTATTAGAGTACCCCTCAATAAAAGCTTCGTATGCCCTATTATACTCCCCCTCAGGGTTTGCCCTGCTGTAATCGATCAAATAGCCTTTTTTGTTGTCTGCCATAATCTCCTTGATATCAAAGTGTTTAAAGTCAACTACGCCTACAGCTGACTCTTTTGACTCTTCAATAAACTGCTTCAGAGGCTTGGAAAGCTTCCACACCTGTACAAAGCCATTTATCCTTTTATCCTGGGAGATAAAATTCATGTGATATAGTATTTCCCCCCCTGCAAAGGATACTTCCTGCGTATGCCACGAATCAGGCAGTTCAAAATGAAATGTGTTATCCATAACGTTATAAGCTTCAAAAAGCTGCTTTGAAGCCTTTTCTCCCTCAATATTCTCCGTAAAGGCAGTAAAAGCTGACGGAAGCCTTCCTGTATAAATTAAAGCTGCGCACAAGACAATAATCGCTATAAATGAAAGAGTAAATGTAAGCTTTAGCCTATTCCTCAACACTATATATCACTCCTTAGATGGTTTAAATTTGAAACATTGATTGACTATAATAAATGATATTAGGCTTTGCTTTCATACAGAACAAAGGTAAGCTTTACATGAAAAATTTTTCTATTTCCACAATAAGCACTTGTGCCCTGTAATAGAATTCGTTCGTAGAAGCAGGGCACTACATTAATATTGAACGCACAATAGTATTCGCATTGGGTAAAGTGCGAATTCAATAACAGCTAAGGAAACATTTACGCGAAATTTGAATAAAGCATGTAATATGTATTTCGCGAAATGTATTGGAAGTGCATTATTAACATTTTGAATTGTTTGAAAATCTGTGATGTTAATAAGCACTTATTATTGTATAATAGTAATGAATTAATAATAATGGAGGTTTTAGTGTTGAAATACATAGATTTGCGAAGCGATACTGTCACACAGCCCACTGATGAGATGCGCGAGGCTATGGCAAAAGCAATTGTCGGGGATGATGTCTATGGAGACGACCCTACTATGTGTCTCTTAGAAAAAAAAGCTGCAGAGTACGTCGGTAAGGAGGCTGCACTTTTTGTGCCAAGCGGCACCATGGGAAATCAGCTGGCAGTCATGACACATACAAGAAGAGGACATGAGATAATAGCAGAAGAGAATTGTCATATAGTCCAGCATGAGGTAGGAGCCATTGCGGTATTATCAGGTGTACAGCTCAGAACCATCAAAGGGCACAAGGGTATCATGGAACCACAATCCGTTGAGAAGACTATAAGAGAAGATGACATACACTTTCCTGAGACAGGACTCATTTGTATGGAGAATGCATTGTCAAACGGCACAGTTGTACCGCTTGACAGAATGAAGGAAATATATGATATAGCCAAGAAACATGACTTGCCTGTTCATCTTGACGGAGCAAGGCTTTTCAACGCTGCAGCGTCTCTTGGCGTAGATGCGTCACAGATTACGCAGTATACCGACTCCGTAATGTTTTGCCTTTCCAAGGGCTTATGCGCTCCGGTCGGCTCCATGCTTGCAGGCAGCAAGCAGTTCATAGATAAGGCAAGGAAGAATCGAAAGCTCTTGGGCGGCGGAATGCGCCAAACAGGTATACTTGCTGCCGCCGGACTTATAGCACTGGAGAAAATGTCGAAGCGTCTCCATGTCGATCATGATAATGCAAAGTATATGGCAAAACGCCTGGTGGAAATACCTGGAATCAAGCTTACCCATGAGGATGTACATATAAATATGGTTTTCTTTGATATGGAGGAAACGGGAGTGAGCTCAGAAAAGCTTGTAACCCAATTACTTGAGAAAGGCATCAAGATAAATGGCATAGAAGGCGGACTCATGAGGTATGTCACAAACAATGATGTCAGCAAGGAAGATATTGATTATACCATCCAATGTATGAAGGATATAATGAAATAAACAAAAGTTACGTGTAACACTGAAGACACTGAAATCCACTGAATACACGGCGGGAAAGAATAATTAGCCGTGTAATTCAGTGAAACATCCGTGTCTTCCGTGTTATCCGTAACCATGCTATTAGAATGCTTCGACAGAAGCTTCGTTATCTTTCTGTATAGTTTCTTACATTCTTAAGTATGATATCTATTGTGCCGTCACCATTCCTCTTAATCTGAAATTTATCCTTATCGTTATAAACTTCATTGTCTATATAAAGCTCAATGGACTTGTCCACTTTCAACCGCTTCCTCTTAAGCTTCTTTTCCGCCCATTCTCTGTCTATCGGCACATCATTTTCAGTAATTCCCTCATTAACCATTACAGCCTTGAACTCATTCTTGACCATCATGTCACTGAAATTATCCTCAGCAACCTTTTGCACATCAAAGCTGTCTTGGTTCCTCAAGTGGTCGGATAACCTTGTTCTAAAGCGCTCTGCTTCCTGAGCATTATCCTTGAAGGCTTTTCTGGCAAACTGCTCCGATACTCGGTTGATTATCTTGGTATTCTCCCGCCTGTCCCTTACAAATGTGCATTTGAGGAAGGAGTTTATAAATATACCCTCCTTGTCCCTATCCAATACCAGCATATTGTATTCGCCATCATCCTTTAGCTCCCTTATCACAACAGCCTTGGATACCTTCTGGCTCAGCCCCGGAAGCCCTGTACGATTAACACCCACCGTTACTACCGGATTGCCTTCGCTATCCTTGATATAATGGCAGTAGGAATTTGTAAAATTTAGCTTAAGAAGTGCAAGGTACTTTCCTTCCTGAGTTTCAAAATGGCAGACAGCCATATCTCCGGAGGATTCTTTTTCATCTGTGCCAATGCACCTGAACAAATACTGCGACAGCTTGTTGCTGTTATCCACGAACTGCTCCTCATCCTCGAATATTTCCTTGCACAGGTCCCTGACTATATTCTTTTCCTCACCAAAGAAGGCCGGCTTGGCTTCTTCATCCTTAAGGATCTTTAACAGATGGCTTTCAAAATACTCATACACCTCTTCTGTCAACTCCAGTGCCTTCTCCGTCAATACTGTAGTGTTGTTCTCCCTGTCAAGCACGTTCAATGCAACCTTGTTTACTATGATTTCTTCTATATTCCTCAAAAAAACTACCTCCGAAATAACTTGGTATTTCTATATATAAAGATAATATCACAAAAAACAACGGACGACCACTGGTCGTCCCTACACCTCGAAACCTCGCACCTCGCACCTCGAACCCCGTACCTACTTCACTTTCTGCCTTCGCAGGAGGAATATGAAAAACGGCCCTCCCATTATCGAAGTCATTACCCCTACTGGTATTTCCACCGGTTGTATGAGCACCCTGCCCACAGTATCAGATAACAAAAGCAGTATCGCTCCCAGAAGTGCCGAGTAAGGTATCACCCTTTTATTGTCAGAGCCTATTACCAGTCTAATAATATGAGGAGCTACCAATCCCAGAAAAGCGATTGTCCCTCCTGTAGAAACCACAATGCCTACTATCAGAGAGCAGGTTATAAGCAATATGTTCTTCAAAGCCGCTGTGTTGATGCCGAGATGATGGGCTGCTTCCTCTCCCATTACGAGTATGTTAAGCTCCCTGGTATAATATAGCAGCACCGCCAATGCCGGTACAATGAATATCGACGCTATGTAAAACTCATTCCAGGTTGCCATGGATAGGCTTCCCATAGTCCAGAACACAATGTGCTCTATTTTATCATGATTCATCATCATCAGGAAGGATATAACAGATGCCAGAAAATAGCTTACGGCCACCCCTGCGAGCAGAAGTGAGTTGACTGACATCCTATTTTTTGTATAAGCAAGACTATATACGAAAAATAACGTGCATACAGCACCAATGAATGCGAATATTCCTGTAGACTCTATTCCCATGATGCTAATGTTAAAGCCGGTAATAATAGATATCACCGCCCCAAGGGCTGCCCCCGAAGACATTCCCAAGGTATAGGAATCTACCAGCGGATTTTTAAATATTGCCTGCATTACTCCACCTACAGCAGCAAGACCAGCTCCTATAACCGCCGCCAGCAATACCCTTGGAAGCCTTATATCTATAAGGATAGAGGCATTAACTGTATCAGCACCCCTGGTCAATATCTCGATTATTTCCCTTGTACTGATTTTTACAGCTCCTGTAACTGCTGCAAGCAGCAGTGATGCTATAAAAAGCACAATGAGTATTATAAGTACCAGCCAACTCTTCTTATTATTTCTCTCCATGGGTTCCAACCGCCTTCAAAATTTCATCGTTCAAGGTCTTGCTATCTACAAGAATTGCATTGTCCCGGCCTTTTATGCTTTCATAAAGCTGCAGGGCAGCGCCTCCTGTGTAATCCCTCTCTGCAAAGCTCTCGTCCCCAAGTATGAATAGAGGCTTACCTTCCAGTTCCTTTTCAAGCAGGAGCTCCAGGTTTCTTTTATTGGACTTGCCGAAGTACAATCCAGTGAGCACTATGGCATCAGCCTCAACAGCCAAGTCCTTGTTCTTCAAATATGCTTCCTCTGATATGCCTGCAAAAGGCACTTCTTCCGAAATTTGCACATCGTTCTCCTTGGAGATTTTCCAGTCTAGGTCACCAATGGCAAGTACTCCACTGCTAAGGTCAAAGCCTTCAGAATGAAGCCTTCGTATTATATCGCTTCCGCTTCCTCCACCGCATATCACATGTATTCGTATATCCTTTTTTACTATGTTAGGTCTTGTAAGGGCATATATATATGGCTTATTTCCTACCGGACTGACTGAAACATAGACGTCAGTACTGAATATATCCTTGATGTTGGAAGCAGTCAAGGTCTCAAACGGAGTACCCTGCTGCTTCACTTCACCATCCTTCATCATAACAATATAGTCGCTGTATGCAGAAGCCATGTTGAGGTCATGAAGAACTGTAATTGCTGTCAGCTTCTTATCAACACACATTTTTTTTATTAGGTTCAATATTTCAACTTGATGCTGGAGGTCCAAATGAGATACCGGTTCATCAAGAATAAGTATAGCTGGCTCCTGTGCCAATGCCTGTGCCAGAATTACCCTCTGACGTTCTCCCCCGGAAAGCTCCATGAAGCTTCTGTCTCTCAAGTGAGTCGTGTTGGTATATTGCATGGCTTTATCTGCAACCTCCAAATCTTCACGCGTCTCCCCCCTGAGCTTGTTCACATATGGATACCTGCCCATAAGCACAACATCAGAAACCTTGAAGTCAAATTCAAGCGAGGTGTTCTGAGGAACAAAAGAAAGCAGCTTAGCAATGGACCGTTGCTTCATATGCTTGATATTTCTGTTCTCCAGGTACACAACACCCTTCTGGGGCTTAAGTGCAGTTGAAATAAGCTTGAGAAGGGTGCTTTTGCCTGACCCGTTAGGACCTACTATGCAAAAAAAACTCCCCTTCTTAATACTCATGTCGACCTGCTCCAGAACTTTTTTGAAATCATAGCTGAAGCTCAGCTTTTCAACCTGTATCTGATAATCCATTTATTTTTCCCCTCTTTATGCCTATGCTGTACGGGCGAACAGTGTTCGCCCCTACCTTTTATTCTCCGAAGAACACTCTGTGCAACTCTTCAACCGCTTGGACAATTCTTGGTCCCGGCCTTGATATTACATTGTCATCAGACATTACATATACTTTTCCCTGTTTAACACATTCAAGCTTGCCAAACACCTGATTCTTAGATAAATCTTCCTTATTCATACCTTTATCTGTAGAATGCAAAGCTGCCACAAGCATTTCAGGATTATCCTTTACAAGCTCTTCTGCACTGTATTTTGCCCAGCTCTGAACCTTTTCAGCGACATTGATTCCTCCGGCAGCTTTTATTACATCATTGATAAAAGTCTTTGATCCAGCAGTAGTAAGCGGATCAGCCCATACCACATAGAATACTGTGGGTTTTTTCTTATCCTTTGTCTTAGCTTCTATCTCTGCAATTTTACTTTTCATGCCGGCTACAATTTCTACAGCCTTAGCATCAGTCCCCGTAATCTTGCCAATAATACCTATGCTTTGGTAAATTGCTTCAAAGCTCTCTGCTTCCGTTACAATTACAGTAATGCCCATGGCTTCAAGGGCTTTGACGGATTCCTCCTGAATATATCCAGCCAGCACAACATCAGGCTGAACCTTCTTTATAAGCTCCATATTCGGACCTTCAAAGGTCCCAACCTGCTCAATCTTCTTAGCCTCCTCAGGATAATCGCAGTAGCTGGTAACTCCGACAACCCTGTCTCCTGCCCCAAGAGCAAAAAGTATCTCGGTATTGGATGGTGAAAGGGATACTATTCTTTGAGGAACCTTATCCAGTACTATGTTCCTGCCTTTAAAATCTGTCACTTCGATTTTTTCTGTGCCGGCAGTCTCCGCATTCAGTGCTGGTGCTGGCTCCTGCGGTGCCACAGGCTTAGCGCAGGCTGTGAGGTTTAGTATCATTATCATTGCAATTGCAATTATCAATAGCTTCTTCATTTAATTACTACACTCCTTCAAAGATAAATTTTAATATTCCTTTACTGCATAATCTACACCCCTGTGCAAACAAAAAATTCCTTCTACTAATAGAAGGAACAAAAATGCTGTACTAAGCACCTCCCTATCTCTCGTAGGTAAGCTTCAAACTCAGGCAGGTCTCCTGGCTTAGGTTCATCGTATTCCTACACCTTCCCAGAGCATTGGCTCCAGTGGACACATAGGATACTCACCGTTACAGTGGCGGGACCGCATGGGGTTTTCACCCATTTCCCATTTAAGCTGACCGGAGGAATTGCCTCCGGCTAAGCACCTGAACTATTTCGCTATTTAATTCATATTGATTCTAACATAATGCTTCACACTTTACAACAGCTTAAAAAGTAATATCCTTACCCTCAAATATATAACGAAGCACTAATTTCATATCTTCTATGGAAACCAATACAGGGTTTACTTTTGTTGACCCCTTCAAGGAGTTGGTTACCAGAATATCAAAGCTTTGCTCAAAGTCCTCCGACCTTATACCCATTGACCCGAAGGAACTTGGAATCGAAAGTCTCTTGTTCAATTCTTTAATTGCTCCTATAAAACTGCCGGTTCCCACTCTCGAAGCAAGATATTGAAGCTTTTCCTGTACAAGCATATCCTTTGAATTGTATTGCAGCACATAGGGAAGCACTACTGCATTCAACAGCCCATGCCCATAATTGAACCGTCCCCCTATTGCATGAGAAATCCCATGTGCCATCCCCAGCCCTACATTTGCGAAGGCACTACCGGCAATACACTGGTAATTATGTACCTTTTCACGGTATTCAATTGTTCCCTTTTCATAGGAGAGCGGCAGATACTTGAATAAACCTTCCACAGCACCGGAAGCCAAACATTCGGTATAATCGTCCCGATTTGTGTTTATATAACTTTCAACAGCATGAGTCATTGCATCCATGCCCGTTTCTGCAACCACATTCTTCGGCATTGATAGTGTAAGATTTGCGTCAAGTATGGCAACATCCGGTATAAAAGCGTTGGATTTCAGTCCTATCTTTATATCGCTATCCTTATATGTTATCACTGCAGCTTTGGTTACCTCTGTTCCAGTACCTGAAGTAGTAGGTATCGCAATAAGCTTCAGATTTTTCCTTGAATCAGGCAGTTGTTCATTCATCGCTGCATCAAAGGAAAGCCCCGGATATTCATAGAAAAGTGTCATGGCCTTAGCAGCATCAATGGCTGAACCGCCCCCCACAGCTATTATAGTATCGGGGACAAAGCTTCTCATTTCTGCAGTACCTTCTAATACCTCATCAGTTGTCGGGTTTTTCTTAATTCCTGAGTACACGTAATACACACAGCTCTTTCTCTCCAATAATTCCTTGATTGAATCTATAGTACCATTTCTGAAGGTTGACCCTTCTCCGGTTATAACAAATACTCTGCTGCACTGTACATCTTCAAGATATCTCAAGCTTCCAACACCCGTTACTATAAGCTCTCCATGCAATCTCAACTCTTTCATTAAACACACCTCTTATTCCAATATTATTTCCCCGGCAATTGTTGAATCCAGTCATTTTTTTAATACTTTCCCACAAGTTTTAAACCTTTGCAGTTATGATGCCCCATATATCTATTCGCTAAAGTATCATTTTTACCTTTCAATGCCATAACAAAATAATAAGTTAAAAGATTGATGTATCCTTAAATCATCAATTTTGATATACTTTTGTTGGTATGTAAGATTTGCAAAGGGAGTGAAATATCTTGGATAAAG
Organism: Clostridia bacterium; assembly: GCA_035628995.1. NCBI lineage: Bacteria > Bacillati > Bacillota > Clostridia > Clostridia bacterium. The sequence goes on from DASPIR010000029.1 coordinate 97,786, forward strand.
AAAAGCGAAACATGATAAAGAGAGACTTTGATTATGAAGAGGATGACTATGACCGGCTGAAGCTTGCCAGCAGCAGTAACAATCCATATAGAGGATTTACAAATAAGGCGACCAGGAAAAAACGTGAGTTTGATTATGAAGAAGACGCCTACGAGCCGGAAAAAAGCAAATAAAATACTAAGTAGGTTCTCACCTGCTTAGCTTTAACTTGTTAAAAGCAAAAAACTACTTCTCCCGAAGTAGTCAAAAAAACATTTTTCATATTGTATGCTAATAAATTTATAGGCTATTCTCGTCAGACTCACAGGCTTCTCCGATAGCTTCAACATTTTCTATATCATCTTCTGAAGCTTCCGCAGTCTCATTGCAAACCTCAACTTTTGTTAATAACGCCAAACTTTTTGAAACTTTTTGATTAATCATACCTGCCGCATATAAAAGAGCTGCTATGCCACCGTAAAGAGCAACGGATTCAAATATTTCCGGCAGCAATTGTGTTGGTACCAATTGCTTCATGATCTCAGCCACCGGATACCCCTCAGCCGCATATTGGTTAAGAACATTTTTAAACAATAAAATACTATTAGTCAATGATGCAACCGCTATGAGTGCCACAGCCAAAGCAGCAAAATACAGAACAATTGTACCCACTGGTTTCTTTTCTTTATGTATCATAATAATGCATCTCCATTCCTGTCTTTAAGACTAGGTTTTATTTCTTGATTTTTTTGAATACTAGAATGTTAACGTATAATGAAAAATGCTTTTAAAAAAACAAAAGCTTCAAGATTTAACTTTGAAGCTTAATCATTCGTTATGGTGCGAGAGACGGGACTTGAACCCGTACGATGGAATCACACGCCCCTCAAACGTGCGCGTCTGCCAATTCCGCCACTCTCGCATTTTTGGTTGTTAAAATTTTTTCTTGAGGGTTCTATTTTTTGTTGTTTAAACTTGTCTGTAGCCACCTGCCACATTGACTATTATATAATCTAAAAGCCTTTATGTCAATAGGAATCTATATGACATCGCAGTAATTTTTTTCCGCTGTACAGCTCCACTTATCGCTTGCTTTCAGGTATGAACCATTGATGTATGCTTCTATATGGATTCACTACATCCGGCTTTATGTCTCCTATTATCTTATTCCTCACAACCACCGCTGCATCTCTGAAGAAAAGGCTTATGCACGGCACTTCTTCCCTAAAGTCTTTCTGCAAATTTTTATATACATTTTTTCTCTCGTCATCGTTCATTGTAGTGTATGATTGCTGCAGCAGAGCATCGATATCAGTATTGGAATAGGACATGAAGTTCTTGCCGCTTTCTATCTGCGTACTGTGAAAAGCAAAAGACAAATCCTGCGTATTCGATAGATTATAGCCTGTAAGCACTGCATCGAAATTTTTAGTTTCAATAGCTGTTTTCAGGTCTGCGAAAGCAATAAAGCTTATTTCAACCCTAAATCCTGCCTCTTCCAAGTCTTTCTTTATATTCTCTGCAGCTTTTCTTCTGAATTCATTCTCATCATTTGTCAGCAGCGTGAACTTAAGCTCCTGCTTGACTCCGTCAACGTCTCTTTCTAGAATTCCATCATTGTTAGAATCCACAAAGCCTGCTGCTTTTAGCAGATTCTGAGCTTCCAACTTGCTATACCCATATTTTGTGCCTTCACCATCATTCAGCCAGGAAACCGGGTTTATTGGCACATCAGTTACTGCAGCGTTTCCAAGCAAGTATTTATCCACAATTGATTTTCGATTTATACCTTGGATCATTGCTTTTCTAACTGCTTTGTCCTGAAAAATCGGATTTTTGTAATTCAAGCCAATAAAGTCATAATTCATTGTTGCATATTTGTAAGCATTTACATCCTTCATTTCGCTGTACTTTTCCCAGTCATAGGAGGTCGTATTTAAAATATCCAGTTCCTTGGACTGAAAAGCTGTGGAAAATGCATCAGTATCATTTATAAAGGTTACCTTAATTTTTTCAATATATGGCTTTTCTGTGCCCTTCCACTTGTCATTGTATACCAGCTCCATGGATTTGAGCTTGTTATACTGTGCCACCTTGAACATACCAGTGCCAACCGGCACTGCATTTATATCAGCTTTGTAAATATGTTCAGGAATTATTGGAAAATCCAACATATCAATCGCATTTGCAAATGGCTGGTCAAAGACTACTTCTATTGTTGAGTTATCTCTGACTTTATATGAAAAGATATGCTCTAAATTGCTCTTATAAATAGAATCCACCGATGCTTTAATTGTATCCATAGAAAACTTTACATCAGCAGCAGTTAAGCTTTCTCCGTCACTCCATAGCAAATTGTCCTTCAGCTTCACTACGCACTTTGAGTAGCCGTCCTCGAAGCTCCAGCTTTGTGCAAGTACAGGAGTTATTTTTAGCTTTTCATCATAGTCTACAAGACTCTGAAAAATCAGCTTGGAAATGTCGTTGTATGTCTTGCTTTTGCTTAGCAGAGGATTCAAAGAACCTGACTCCACCGAGCTCATATTTATTGTTCCTCCTGCAACAGGCTTTTCATCTTCTATGGCGATTTCCGTTTTGTCCGGCGCAATCACCTTATCACAGGATATCAGCACCAGCGAAATAATCAGTACGAATACCAGCAAAAACTTCCTATCCTTCATTATAAGTTCTCCATCCTTCGTTATACCGTAAAATTTATATATCATTATGTAAGAAGCACTATCTTACCACTTATATATACTTTTATATACATTGTAGTTCTTTCTTAGCTTTTTCACGAAATTTTCTGTTTCAGAAAAGGGAATCTCATCCAGAGTTCTGCCATCTCTGCTCAGACTTTTGTCTTTCAGCCACTTGTCCACATTCCCCCGACCTCCATTATAGGCGGCAAAAACCAGTTCGAAGCTGTCATTGTAGTAATTGGTCAGATGCTCTATATACCAACTGCCCAGCTTGATATTGATTTCCGGGTCAAAAAGCATGCTTTCTTCAAAGTCTTTTATTCCCATAGTCTCAGCTATCCACTCTCCCGTGGAAGGTGTGATCTGCATCAAGCCCTTCGCGCCTTTCCTTGATTCCGCATAATCCTCAAAGTTGCTTTCTGTCTTTATCAGTGCAGCCAGCAGCGGTGGGTCGATTTTGTGCATTTGTCCATATTTAATTATTGCCTCTTTATGCTCTAACGGATATAAAAGCTTTAAGAGGTTTGGTATGTTAAGCATTGCTGCATATATAAGCAATATGGCTGTTAAAAGCCCTAAATATTTAAACCTTCTACCCTTAGCCAAATACTATTCTCCCCTAGAAATAATATTATTCCATAAATCTTCCAGCTTCTTCCCGACTTCCTCAATCGGTTTATTATTATCTATAATGACATCTGCGTATTTTTTTCTTACCTCATTTGTAAACTGCGATTTAATCCTGTTTTCCGAATCCTTATAATCAAATTTATCACGTTCTATAAGTCTCTTTATCTGAGTTTCCTTTTCTACTATCACAACCCACACGCTATCAACATATTTATGCAGTCCCATCTCTATAAGTATAGCCGCGTCAACGACTATGACTTTATTTCCGGCGACCTTCAGTTCTTGGATTTCAGCCTTCACTCTGCTAATGATTTCAGGATGGGTTATGCTGTTTAGCAATGCCAGCTTTTCTTTATCTGAGAAAACAACACTCCCCAGCCTTTTTCTGTTGATTTCTCCGCTAGGCAGCAGTATATTCTCACCAAAGCACTGAACTATTCTATTATATGCTATTTCACCTTTGCTTACAACACCTCTTGCCAGTATATCCACATCAATAATAGCCGCTCCCAGCTCTTTAAGCTTTGCTGAAACGGTACTCTTGCCGCTTGCTATTCCCCCCGTCAAACCAATAACCATCACAAATCCCACCTTATTTTCTATTTGGCATCATACCAGCAATCTCCGCTGCTGATATCAGCAACCACAGGCACTTTCAAATCAATGGCCTTTTCCATGCTTTCCTTAACCAGCTGCTTTACCTCTTCCAGCTCACTCCTGTGAGTTTCCACAATGAGTTCGTCGTGAACCTGCAATATAAGCCTGGACTTTAGGTTTCGCTTTTTCAATTCTTGATGAACCTTAACCATAGCCATTTTTATAAGATCGGCAGCGCTGCCTTGTATTGGAGTATTCATAGCCATTCTCTCCCCAAAGTTCCTATTCACTGCATTTCTTGAAGCTATCTCAGGGATGTACCTTCTTCTATTCATTATGGTTTTGACATATCCATCAGCTTTGGCTGCTTCAACAATATCAATCATGTACTGCTTTACCATAGGATACCTTGCAAAATAATTTTCTATATACTTTTTAGCTTCTTTTCTCGATATTTTAAGATCCTGCGACAATCCATAATCGCTTATGCCATATACTATTCCGAAATTAACGGCTTTAGCCCTTCCCCTCATAAGGGACGTGACCTCACTAAGCTCCACTCCGAATACCTCAGAAGCTGTCCTTGTATGGATATCCTCTTTTCTTACAAAGGTATCCATAAGCCCCTGGTCTCCGGATATGTGTGCAAGTACTCTAAGCTCAATCTGTGAATAATCGGCATCCACTAAAGTATAGTCCTTGTTCATCGGTACAAAAACCTTTCTTATCTTCCTCCCATTTTCAGTTTTTATAGGTATGTTCTGCAAATTCGGCTCTGTGCTGCTAAGCCTTCCTGTAGCTGTAACCGTCTGGTTCAGCTTGGTATGTATTTTCCCGGTGTCGGGATCTATTATGCCAATAAGACCATCTACATAAGTGGACTTAAGCTTCACAAGCTGCCTGTACTCAAGCAGCTTCTCAATTATAGGATGCTTGTCGGAAAGCTGCTCCAACACTTCTACATCCGTGGAGTATCCGGTCTTGGTCTTTTTCATCGCCGGCAGTCCCAGCCTATCAAACAGAATCACTCCGAGCTGCTTGGTTGAATTAATATTGAACTCCTCACCGGCCAGTTTGTATATATCTGCCGTAAGAACTTCTATCTGCTTGGCAAACTCAGCAGACAGCACCTCCAGCATGTCTTTGTCCACACTGAAGCCATCATGCTCCATATCAGCAAGAACCTTTACCAGAGGCAGTTCAATGCTGTAATACAGCTCATCCATACCAGTCTCCACGAGCTTGTTCGTGAGCAGCGGCTGCAGCTCTGACACCATCTTCACGGTAGCTCCGTACTTTTGTATCTGATCTGCGCCTTTGGCATCATAGCCGTCCATGCCTGCCCCGGAATACTCCTGACTCAGATCTCTGATCTTATAGGAACCCTTTGAAGGATTGAGCAGATATGCAGCTATCATGGTATCAAAGCCTATCGGATTCACATCAATATCAAACTTCCTTAAAAGCAGTATGTCCTGCTTTATATCGTGTCCCAGCTTCATAACCTTCGGGTCTTCCATTACCTGTCTTATAAGCTCGATACTGCTGTCATTCACGGGAAAGCGATATTGCCGCCCTTCCACACTCAGATATATAGTCCTGAGCATGTCTCCCATCTCGTCATCTATCTTGAAAGCAAGACTTCCCTTCTTTCCTGCTTTCTCAAATACTTCCTTCAGCTTGTCTATGCTGCTTATTTCCTCTACTATTATCTCTATAGCTTCCACTACTGCGGCAGTTGGAAGGCTGCTGCACATTTTTTCAATCAGTCCCTTGAACTCCAGCTCGCTTAAGAGCTTGTAAAGCTTTTCCTTGTCAGCCTCCTTCAAAGAGTAGTCATCAAGGCTGAATTCTATAGGAACATCACGAACTATAGTAGCCAGCTTTTTTGAAAAAAGCGCCTGCTCCATATTGTTGGATACATTCTCTCTTACTTTGTTCTTCTTGATTTCAGATACATTCTGAAGTACATTCTCTACTGTCCCAAACTGGTGTATAAGCTCCAAAGCTGTCTTTTCCCCGACTCCCGGCACTCCCGGGATGTTGTCCGAAGCATCTCCCATAAGACCTTTAAGGTCGGTTATCTGCGCTGGAGCGATTCCATACGTCTCTTTAAGCTTTGCAATATCATATTCTTCAATTTCGCTGATTCCTTTTTTGGTCATCAATGTATGTACATTATCACTTATAAGCTGGAAGGCATCTTTATCACCCGTCACTATAAGTGCGGGCAAGCCATTTTCATCGCACTTGGCAGCAACTGTTCCGATTATATCGTCTGCCTCGAAACCGTCTATCTCAGCCTGCTTGATATTCATAGCCGCCAAGACCTCCTTGAGGACGGGAATCTGCTCCGCCATCTCTTCTGCCATCTTATGTCTTCCTGCTTTGTATTCAGCATATTCCAAATGTCTGAAGGTCGGTGCCTTTCTGTCAAAGGCAATGCCTATGTACTGTGGTTTATATTCTTCAATTATCTTATTTATCATATTCACAAAGCCATATATTACGCTCGTGTGAAAGCCTTTGGAATTGGTGAGGTTCGGCAACGCGTAGAAAGCCCTGTGCATTAAGCTGTTGCCATCGATTATTATGAATCTGCCTTTTTCCATCCCCTGTATCCTCCGCATTTTTCGCTTTTGTATAACATATTATTTCCACTAAAAAAGTAAAAACCCTTTTAAAATATAAAAAAAGCCCCTATTAAAGCATTCTAACGACTAAGGAAGTTTTTTAAGAAACTCATTTACGGAAAGTGGTACACTAGGGAAATTTATACTTTCCTATTCGTTATAAAATTTTTAAATGCTAAAAAACAGGCGGGGTCACCGCCTGTTTGATTATTGCTTCTTCTTTAATTTTATTTTTCTTGCCGTGAACAGCCCAACCACTGAAAGCACTCCGATTACAATCAGATACGGTATTGCGGTTACCAATACTATAAAGGTCTTCTCAAGCCCAACGACTATATTATTTATAGCCTTTATGAAGCCCTGATATGCCTTCCCCCACATTCCCGGAACATCTACGCTCTTAAGCTCTTCCGGCTTAAGCTCCTTGAGGTATATATTGATGGTAGAAAGCTGAACCAAGTTATCCCAGCGTTTGAGGTCTCCGGAATAAATGTCTATATCAGTTCTTACCCTGTTAAGCTCAGTCTCAATCTTCAGTATTTCATCTACATTCTTGGCCTTGGTCATAATCTGCTGCAGGCTTTGCTCCTGTATCTTCAGGTTATCCACCCTGGCCGTCGTATCCCTGTATTGTGCTGTTATGTCATTACCGTTCATGTTCTCGTTGACCAGCTTACCCATGCCTTTTATATTATTGAATATGCTCTCAAACTTATCTTCAGGTACCCTCAAAGTCATGTTTGCATACTTCTCTGTAATTTCCTTGACCGCAGTGTTCCCATCAACGTCTTGAACCTGTGGTACTGTGATATTTTCTATCTGAGAGTTCTCTACATACCCTCCACTGCTTTCAGTCAGCTGCCTTATGTCAGCGGCCGCTTTATCTACACTGGCTACATTGACGGACATATTGCCTGTTCTGATCACCATTCTGCCCGACCTTGAGCTATCAACAGCCTCGCTGGGCACCACTCTATCGGCCAGAATGCTTTCACTAAACTGCATACTAATAGAATTTTTTGCAAGTCCTGTGCCTTCAACCGAGGTTATTTGAGGCTGTTCCGCCGCAGCTGCTCCGATTTTCTGCTTTTCGTCTTCTCGCATTGTAAAGTTAAAATCCGCATCACTAGCTGGAGCAGCGGGTGCTGTCGCTCCGCCATAACCAGGAGCAGAATCCGTTGACTGGGACATTTTCATATTATTATTAAAAAGCAGTGATGAGCTTCCTATTCCTATTGCAATTACCAACGCTGCAGCAACAAGCCCTGTAGCCATTTTCATATTCTTGTTCCTCAGGATGCTGCCAAAGAAATTCTTTTTCTTCTTCTCCTCAACCAGCCTTTGGTGAAGTTCCGTCCTGAAGCTCTGAGGCAGTTCAATTTCTTCGAAATTGCCGCATATAGCTATTATATCGAGCATTCTCTCGTATTCTTCTCTGCATTGCTCGCACTCTGTAAGGTGTTTCTCCAATTCGGTTTTTTCTATATCATTTAAGTCCTTATCTATATATGAGGATATCATATTCCTTATCGTTTCGCACTTCATAACCTTCTACCTCCCTTCACCAAATTAGACTCTATTTTCACGGGAAAGTTCCATGTCTGATTTCAGCTTTTCCCTCAGCATATTTCTTGCTCTGTTGATTCTTGATTTTACCGTGCCCAGGGAGCAATCCAGCATGTTGGATATTTCCTCATAGCTGAAGCCTTGTATATCTCTTAACACTATGACGCTTTTATAATCCTCATTCAACTCGCTTATTGCGCGCTTTATGAGTTCCCTCTGCTCAACCCTTTCATAAACAATCTCAGGGGTTTCCTTATCCGAGCACAGCTCCATATGCAGCTCACCGCTGTCTGTTTGTATGGTACTATCCATGGATACATACTTTTCGTTCTTCCTGCGCCTTAACTCATCCAGGCACACATTTGTTACGATCCTGTACAGCCATGTAGAAAAAGATGATTGCCCTTTAAAATCTTTTATAGATTTGAATACCCTTAGCAGTGCCTCTTGAGCCATGTCCTTCGCATCTTCCTCATTCCCCATGACGCGATAAGCAATATTGTATGCTCTTTTATCATAGGAGCTTATCAGGAGTTCGAAAGATTCAACATCTCCAGACTGACTCTTTTTCACTAATAGCTTTTCCATATCACTCACAGCATTTCCCCCTTCCACTTCTTCAATAAATCTATCACCCAATATACATTCGCATATATAAACCAAATTTTGGTGTCCTTCGGTAAATTATACCATATGTTTTAGAGCAAGGCATCAAAATATGCCTGCGCATGTTAGACGAGACTTTTGAAATAAAGTTCCAAATATTTAGCAGAAATTTTTTGCTCACAAAAAACAGTAGTATTCTTTACTACTGTTAAAATCTCTATATTATTAAATTCTATGAAACAATCAGTTTTCCTTCACGCTTATATCAACTACAGTATTAAAAGTATTGGAAGTATAGTCATAGTCTTCCAAAAACGTTTCTAAATCGATAGTTTCAACTAACTTCTCACCTTGTACCGAAAAAGCTTCCACATCCCAGCCGGTTTTCTCATGAATGCTGTAAGCAGCTTCCATACTGAGCACCTGCCTTCCGTCAATATTGTCGGTCTTGAAATACTCATCATCAAATTTTAAGAAAGTCGGCAGCTTCAAATCCACAACTCCATATCTGGAGTTTATATTTTTATGACCGCCCAAGGCTGCAGTGATATTATCCACATTCGCACTCCAGACGTTCTTCCTTTTAAGCTTCATTATCCCTTCATCAAATATCCTCAAATCAACAGAGTCTTCGGAATACTTATACCCAAGCTGTTTGATGCTGTCCACTGCTATGAGGTCTACTTTGTCGTAATCTCCATAGTTCATACCCGCAAAAACTCCATTAACCTTGATGATTTTCATATTTATATATGCATTGCCGCTGGACTTGTCATAGCTCATACTACCGCCAAACTTCTTTACTGTTTGTGTAAGGTTGACATATATGGTTCCTTCCTGCTCCTTTATTTCAATATCAAATAGTCCTGCTATCTCTGAAGTCACTCCCAACACATCTTCCGCTGCCTTATAGTTCACATATATTGTGCCTTGCTGTTCCAGAGCATCACAGGTTATCAAGCTGTTGTTCAAAAACACTCCAATACCCTGAGATATTGCAATAGGCTTGCTATAAGGCTTTTTTAAAACCACCTGAGCTTTTTTCATTAATTCTTCAGGAATCTCCATCTGATTTAACTTCTCCATCACCAGCTTATCGCTTTTTGCACCTGCTTTATAACCATCCGGATAAAGAACCGCAACTTCCTTACCAGAATATTTATCATCAAATGCTTTTACCCTGTCATATTTAATTGTAACAGGCGTATTCACAGGCACCAAGGTATACACTTCCATTACATCCCTGTTATACATCCTGATGCAGCCGGCAGATGCATAGGTACCTATAGATTCAGGCTTGTTGTTGCCATGAATACCTATGCTTTTTGTAATCCCTATCCAGCTTACACCCAAAGGATTCAGAGGCCCCGGAGGCACTATATCCTCTTTGTTTATCCAGTAAGGGTTGACAGTCTTATATACCACCCAATAGTCCCCTTGAGGAGTAGGAGTAGATTGTTTCCCAACGCATACCGGGTATTCCTTCAGCAGAACGCCATCTTTATAAAGACTTAAGATACGAGAAGGCAGATTAATTTCTATGCTTGTTTTACCTGATGTACTGTCCGCCGACACCTGATTGAAACAAATAAGAATAATAAGTGCAACTAAAAAAGACCTTTTCAAAGCCAATTCCTCCTTTTATGTAGCTACCTCATGGTGCAGAATGCTATACCACCAGTATTCAGATTATTGACAACCAATAAAATACTTATTCACCTATATATTTCGCGAAAAACATTTCACATTACTATTCAAGTTTCGCGTAAATGTTTCCTTAATTTTCATTGAATTCGCACTATACTCCAACGTAATAACATAAGTGCGTTCAATATAAAACTGCGCACAATTTATATGTATTATCCATACAGCACAATTATTCGGACTTTCCTGGATTGGCCCAAAAAAAAAGCCCTGAAAGTCATAGACTTTTCCAAGCTTTAGTTTTTATATTTACACTTCTACATTCCTGCTCTTGGCATATGGGTGAAACAATGATGTCACAACGTCCAGGTCTCTATTCATAACTGCTGTTGCATGGTGCAGATAATCTCTTGCTATATAGTATCTAAGATCAATGAATTTGAAGACATAATTATCTTCTTTCTTTTCGCAGTCAACATGGAATATTGGAGTGAACTGGCTGAAAAATCTTGCTATAGGAGTATCTATCGCAAGCTTGTACAGGTCTTTTTCTATATTCTTCTTGACGTCTATTATTTTGAATCTTCTTGGGAATATATTCACTTCCCCAATTACCTTTTCCATTCCCGTGCTTAAGATAAAATGCCATTTAATAAGGCCTATCATAGAAGGCATTATTCTAAAGCGCAATGGTTCGTATTCGCCTCCAAGGCTTTTAAAAACAATGTCCTTCGCTTGCTTTTTCATCAACTGCCGTAGTATTAAATAGCCGATAAATATGAAAACCGCAATGTATGGAGGAATAATGCTTCTTGTGTAAGGCAGAATAATAGTCAAACATAAAATTATCAGCATTGGATCATAAATCAAAAGAAGGTCTAGCGTAATACGTTTTTTGTTCAAAGGCCAAAATACTTGTGCCCCATACGAATTGGTAATATCCAAAGCAATATGAGAAAAGCATCCAATCAATGTAACCTGGAAAACCTTCCAAAGCTCTATATTGGTGAAAAGCATCCATATTAGGCCTGTCAACACTCCTGCATATACAAACATCATTGGTATAGAATGAGATATACCTCTATGATTTTTTAAATATACATAATCGCCTTTAAGCTGCATTATAATATCTCCATCCGGAATAATCGCACCTGCCACACAGCCTATTATTGCAGGATTTGAAAGCGCTAAAGGTTCACCTGTCAAAACAGCTATGCTCAATCCCACAACTGCGTGTGTAATTGGATCCATCTAAATATCAACCTCCATTCAACTTTAGTTTACATAAAATTATACCATAAAAAATATGTTTTATTAATTGTAATATTTGCAAGTACTCGAGACCATAGTTCAATATATGTGTGGTCACAATTTATGTATACAAGACTGGAAAGTTTTATCCACAGGCAGCGGTAAATATTTGTATTGATTTTTAAGTATTTATATGCTAATATATTGTACGTGGCTAAAAGCCGGAGTGGCGGAATGGCAGACGCACATGACTCAAAATCATGCGGGAAACCGTGCGGGTTCGACTCCCGCCTCCGGCACCATATGAAACTGCAATATTAAAGAGCTTCACTAAAAGTGAAACTCTTATTTTTTTCATCTGTGGTAACATCGTGGTAACATGACACTTTTTTTGCCATAGCAATTGTAAACGCGCTTGAATGGGGTTCAAGAGGTCGCAGGTTCAATTCCTGTCACCCAGACCATCTAAGTAATCAGAGTGCTTTAAGCACTTTTTTTTATGCAAAAAAATCAAGAAGTAGTATGACTACCTCTACACTCCTTCTTACAGCCTGAATTATTTTTGAACCTTGAACAGTGCTTTTTCTCATAGCTTCAAATAATTATAAAATGTACCACTATTATTTTTACCTGATAAAAAAAGCGATATGTCTGTTTCATATTTTTTTACTTGGTTTATTGCGTTTTTAATAGCTTGAACATAAGGAATAAAAATCAACTGCATCGCACTATTTTCTAATTTGGGGCATATACATTCCCAAAGTTCAAATTCATTTTCATTAATAATAAAAAAAATGCAAAAGTGGAAAAATATAAGGATATCGTTGTTAATATAAACCTTATTATCCAATTTCTTTATATCACAGTATTCTATGTTCCACATCGCTGCGTTTCCACCAACAGATTCTATAACTGCTGTTTTCGAATGTTTATTTTTTATTGTTTCCAAGTATTTTTGATCGCCAAACCTATTTGGTTGAATTTCATTATAACACCATTCTATACATCTATTCTCCCACCAATTAAGGATTCGCAGTGCATTTCTAGAATTTTTGAAACCAACTATGCCAGCATTATAAAGCCCTTTTTGTCTTGTTGAATAATCTACTACGCTAGTAAAATTATGACTTGTAAGTAACACATCGTTTTTCTTTAAGCTATCAAAAAATGAATCAGGATTTGAATACATAAAAGTGTCTGAATCCAAATAAAGAATGGAGTCAATATAATTATGTTGCTTTAATATTAGTTTTACGAGGCTTGCCTTTATTGTCCAGCAATACTCGTTTACGTACCGATTATTTTTAGCCTCTAAGAGACTTTCACTTTCTAATGCTCCCACTTCAATTATAGACGCGTGGTGCAGATTTAGTTTTATCAATAAATCATAGGCAAGCTCATCAATTGTACAAATCCATATATGAAAATTGTTATCCGTATGTATGCACATTGATTCATAAAGAGCCAATGCCTTTAACAGATAACTGTTGGTTGTGATAGTACAAAAGTAATTTATATGGTTAGTCATTTGTTCCTTCGCCTCCTAACGAGTAATAATTGAGATACTTATGTTCCTTATAATTTAATCCATTATAGAAACTATCAATGAACCCATCTACATAATTAATTATATTTTGATACTTCTCTATATAGGGCTTATATATCAATTCCTTTACATCCTCCGGCAAATCAATATAGGAACACAAATCAAATTCACTGTAATTCATAAACTTAAGACCGCTATAGTGGTAAAACACCAATCTTTCTCCATTAATATAAATATCTTTATCCACCTTGCTTACGTCTGCACCTTGAATGTTCCATGCAGTTACATTTACTCCTATGTCTTTCATTATTCTAACTTCATCAAACATCACCGGCCAATTGTTTACGTACATTTGATCACTCCATTTTCCTGGCTCTACCCTATCGTAGCACCATTCAATACATTTACTCCTAAACCACTCGATACAATTTATTGCATTGACATTCTTTTCAAAACCCATCAGCCCGGTATTAAATATGCCGTAAATGTCATTCAACCCACTATCTAGTTCAACAAATCTTTCTTCTGTTAACAGTATTGAACATTTCCTTAATTCACCAAAAATCGGTTCAGGGTCAGAGTAAAATTCTATATCACCGTCCAGCCATACTATGTGGTTAAGCTCAGAATAATTACGGAATAAGTATAAAAAGACTGAACCTTTCGAAGACCATATATACTCTTTATCGTTGCACGTAGATTTGATAGCAGCAAGCTCTGGGTCTTGGGCTTCAATTTGCTTCATATTTAAAAGAATTGCCCTATCTAGTGTCATCCTTTCAAGAAGTAAATTCACTTCATCATCCATACAGATAAAAAAGAAGTGAAAATCTTGGTCATATTTTTTTAAAGAGTTATACAAAATAAGCCCTCTGTGTATATAGCCTTTACTTAGTACTGTACAATAATAATGAGTCATCCAGCTCCCCCCAACTTCCAAGATAGTTTATTTTAAGCATGTACTCTATATACAATATGATTTAACCCCAAAGGAGTTACCAGTTATCATAGGACAATATGTTGCAGTGCACTTCTCCAGTAAAAACAGAACTGATTCAAATAAAATACATGAATAATAAAATAAACGTTCACAAGATTACACATGCAAATCAGACCTTTCTGAAAATAAAATTCCATAATCACAATGACGAAGGTTTCCCAGACATCGCATTTTCACACTTATTGAAGCATATTTTGTTGATGCCGGTAGAATTATTCTACGACTACTTTATAGCGGTTAGAATTAGCTAAAATATTCTTGTAGTCATTATTTTAGAGTTACTGTAATTCCTTGCATTAACTCTATTACAGTGTAGCGCGCTTGAATGGGGTTCAAGAGGTCGCAGGTTCAATTCCTGTCACCCAGACCATGATTGAAAGCTGAAAGCCAGAAATCCTTTGGATTTCTGGCTTTATTTTTTATATTATTAAATCAAATTTTTACTTTTTGTTTAATCCGATGCCAACATATCTTACTCCGTAACTTTCTGCATCCAATTTGCTCAATACTCTGCAGCCGTCTACAATCAGCGGATTTTTCATAAGCTCAGCATAACGATTTAATGGTATGTTTACGATACTCTGCCAATCCGTCATGATTACTGCTGCATCTGCTCCTTTAAGTGCCTCTTCATAATTATCAGTCATCAAAACTGCAGGGTTGTTCTGTAATTCCTTTTTCGCATTTTCTATAGCAATCGGATCATGACATTTTATTCTGGCATGTTCTCGTATCAGCTCTTTTACAAGCTTTATGGATTGAGACTCCCTCACGTCATCTGTATTGGCCTTGAAAGCAAGGCCAAGAACAGCTATATTTTTATCCTTGAGTTCTAAAAGCTCTCTTTTAAGGATGCCCAACATTCTCATGGCTTGCAATTCGTTTACTTCAATTGCAGATTTAAGTATTTTGGGGGTATAGCCACAATCCTCTGAAAATGCTATAATCGCTTTCACGTCTTTTGGAAAGCAGCTTCCTCCGAAACCCCGACTTGACTTTATATATCTGGTTATACCCGGCTTGATCAGATTTCTATTGATCCTGGGAGAAATGCGCTTATCCAGATTCACGCACTCAAGTACTTCTGCAGAATCAATGTTGCCAACTTCCTCAGATATGGCGGCGATTTCGTTTGAGAAAGATATTAGGGTTGCAAGCAAGGAGTTTGAAGCATACTTTATCATTTCAGCCGTCCTTGGATTTACTTTAATGATTGGTGCATCAAAACAGTTCTCATATACTTTCTTAAATGTTTCAAAGCTCTTTTCATCAAAAGCCCCGATTACGATCCTGTCAGGTTTCAAAAAATCCTCCAAGGCTTCTCCTTCCTTTAGGAACTCAGGATTCATCACCAATCCGAACTCCCCTGCCTTTTTGCCTGATGACTGCTCCAGTACTTTTCGTACAATAGAATCTGTTGTAGTTGGCACCACTGTACTTTTGACACAAACTACGTGGTATTCTTTTTTGTTTCTAAGCACTGCTCCGATTTCTGCAGCTGCCTCTTTTATATATGTCAGGTCTATACTATCGCCAACATAAGGCGTTCCAACTGCAATTATTGATACCTCGGAATTACTGACTGCATACGCCATGTCCATTGTCGCAATCAGCTTCTTGCCAGTGACAGTTTCTTTAAGCAGCGGTTCCAGACCTTCCTCATAGATGGGAGGTTCACCTTTATTTATTTTTGCGACTATACTATCCAATTTGTCTACACAAATCACATCATGGCCTTTCGATGCCAGACAAACTCCGGAAACCAAACCTACATAACCTGTTCCTATAATTGATATCCTCATAAATCATACTCCTTTTCAAATCCCTAAAAGAAATTTTTTGAGAAACCCGGAGACAGTGTTTCAATAACATCGATTTTTTTTCTTAGTACATCAATATACGGTTCATAAATGTAATTTATCGGTGTTACATTAAACCCTATCCAGTAATCCCATTTATTAAACATTCTTAAGCAACTGAAGTGAAAAAATATCAGCCCGGTTCCATCAACATATATCTTTCCATCCCTGTATTCAAACTTTAGTAAATGCTGGTTCCATGGAGCCACATTCACACCGGGCAGCTCCGAACAATGTATTTTACTATACATTTGTTTAAAACTATTTATGTAACCTTGGTCTCCAAGATTACCATGCTCATCATAATATGCACTGCACCACTTTGTGCATTGTTCCTTCCACCATTCAAGTGCAGAAAGGCCTGTGCGGTCCCTCTTGAAGCAGACAAAACCCCCATTCGCCAAATCATTAACTTTGTGCGTCGTATATAGCACTGACCATTCAGGTGCGTTTTCGAAAATTGTTTCCGGATCTCTGTAAAAATAAATATCTGTATCTACATAGACTACTCGGTGAATATTGTCAAATTCATTGAAAATATGAAGTATCGCGTAAGGCTTCAAAGTCCAACAATATTGGCTCAATTCTCTTTCCTTCTTAGCTTCTATGAGCCTCTCATCATTAATGTTTGAATAGTTAATAACGGTCGTCCTATTCAAAGTCATTCTACTGAGCAACTCATATGCTTCATCATCCACACAGAATAAATAAAACCAATAGGATGAATTATAGTTCATTATTGACTCATGCATTGCCAGTGCTTGATGTAGTCTCGTTTTGGAAATTATCGCACAGATTGCTGTATTCAAGCTAATCAATCCTTTTCTATTAATATAGCTTCTTTCTGATTACCTCCCAGTTATCATTGAGTGTCGAATAGTCCTTGTAAGTATCTATCGACATCCAAAACTCTTTATGCAGGTAAACCGATAACTGTCCTGCAGCAACAAGCTTTGCCAAAGGCTCTTGCTCAAAGATGCATCTGCCATTGTCATCATCAATATAATTGAATACTTCTTTATTCAGCACAAAATACCCGCCGTTAATGATCTGATCTGTTTGAGGCTTTTCTACGAATTCATACACAATATCGTCTTTCACCTTAAGTATTCCATATTGACTTTTGGGCATTATGCCTGTCAGTGTGGCAATTTTACCTTTGTTTCTATGGAATTCTACCAGTTCGCAGATATTTATATCAGCTAAACCGTCACCATATGTCAGCATGAATTCATTTTCATCAATATAAGGTTCAATCAATTTAATTCGGCTTCCTGTCATGGTGGCTTCACCTGTATCGATTAATGTTATCTTCCACTTCTCCGTACTTTGAAGCGGCTTTATGCTGATGTCATCAGATGTATTTTCGATTATGCAATCACTATTTCTCCACAAGCTACCAGCAAAGTATTCCTTTATTTTTTCCCCCTTATATCCAATCGGTAGTATAAAATCATTAAATCCATACTTGCTGTATATTTTCATGATATGCCAGATAATCGGTTTGCCGCCTACTCTAATTAAAGGCTTTGGTATATCTTCAGTAATTTCTTTAATCCTAGTGCCCATTCCCCCACAAAGTAATACTACTTTCAAACCACGCACCTCCCGATGCTCATTTTCTAATTTAAAATATGCTTATCCACTTAGGATAGTTACTAATTCTAATAATTATTGGACAAGAAATTTAAATTTTATAGTTTTAATAATTGAAGCCATGGTTTTATCCATGACTTCCCCTAATGTAAGTAATTCAAATTGATATGTGTCAGCATTCAGCGGTTCATATTCTTTCGATGCAATTGCCAGCATTATCAATCCTTCATCGTATGCATTCTTAAACACTTCTCCTACTTCCATACCAGTATCCAATAAACTCTTCTTTATGATCTTTTTCAAGCATTCCCTTGAATCTTGATATGGATTAACCGTATGAACTCAATGAACTTATTTATAGAATCTTCCTTTACAATGAATTAGGTTTCAAATATTATAAGTGTGCCTATACCAATCTTTTAATTTTTTTAATCCTTCATCCAGAGATATGTGCGGCTTATAACCGATCAGTCTTTTTGCTTTGCTTAAATCAGGACACCTTCTTTGAGGATTATCTATAAGATATTCGCTTTCACTGCTTCTATTATATTCAACCGTTGTATTTCCGACGATATCGGCTACCATCTCCGCTAGATCAATCATAGATATCTCAATTTCATCATTACCGATATTGAACGCCTCTCCATCGCAATCCGATAACAAAGCCCTCAGAAAACCGCTTACGGCATCGCTAATGTAACAGAAGCTTCTTGTAGGTGCTCCATCGCTTAAAATATTAATATTATTTGCCTGAAAGGCATCATGGAAAAAATCAGGTATTACTCTTTTATCGTCTATTCTAAGCCCTGGCCCATATACATTGAACGGTCTCACAATCTTTACAGGCAGTTTGTGCTGATTACAATAGTTGACGCACAGGGTTTCACCCAGTCTTTTTGATTCATCATAGCATGCCCTTGGGCCTGTACAGGATACATTTCCGTTGTAGGTTTCCGGTGTAGGAATATATTCATTAGTGGGGTTCCCATAAATTTCACTGGTGGAAAAGAAAAGCATGCTTTTGATATTCTTGTTTTTAGCCAGCTCCAGTAGGTTCTTGAGACCCCAAACATTTGTTTCAATCGTTTCAATGGGATATTTACGGTAAAAAGTAGGGGAAGCGATACTGGCAGCATGAACGATATAGTCAATATCTGTGTCTATATCAAATGTTTTAGATATATCGATATTGATGAATCGGAAATTCTCATTGCTTTGCAAGTGCTTTATTCTATCCAATGTTCCTGTTTTGTAATTCTCAATGCAAATTACAGTAGCAGGTGTTTTAAAAACATTCTGGTTGCAATAATCAATAAAATCTAGAAAGTACGCCCCTATGAACCCCCCACCGCCGCTTATCAACCATTTTGTACCTTCGATTTTATCTAACTTATCCATTAAATCATGATATATGGTTTTCATATCGTCTAATATGATATTGTTGAAATACATCTCTATCTACCTCTCATTTCGTATTTTTTATAATTGTTCAAGTACCAACTTATTGTTCTTCTTATACCCTCATCGATTTGAATAGCTGGATACCACCCCAGGATATTCTTTACTTTATCAACCTTAGGTAATGGATTCCATAAATCATTTTTTCTATATTCCAATATTCCGTAATTGGCTTTTACATTTGTATTCATTTCTTTGATGATCAAGTCCACATAATATTTTAACGGATGTGTCACTCCGCTTCCAATATTAAAGATCTCATTCTTTACATGCTTTGCTTTAGCTGCCATCAGGAATCCGTCAACAATGTTTTCTACATAGCAATAATCACGGCATTGCTCACACAATGTCAAATCAACGTCCTTGCCGTTTAATACGGATAAGATGACCTGAGGGAAAAACTTATGGCTTCCTTCTTTTTCGCCAAATACACCAAAGGGTATTATTGTGACTATGTCTAGACCCATATTATCAGCAATCTGGTGACCCATAATCGTTGCTGTGGCTTTCGTACTACCATAAATATTCTTTGGCGTATAGCAAGTACTTTCGTCTATCATTCCTTCCTTATTTCCATACTGCATGCTTGTTCCTGTATTTATGAATTTTTCACAGCCTGTTTTTCCTAAAACATTCAGCAAATTAACAGTACCTAACAGATTTGAATTTATAGCCGTATAAAAATCATTTTGTCTTGAATCTACTCCATATGCTGCCATATGAAATACAACGTCTGGCTTTACAGTTTCGATGCATTTGCTTAGGGATTCAAGATTTCTAATGTCGGTTTTATAGATATTAAGAAATTTAAGTTCGTCTTCAATTCTCCAAAGGTCTGAATTCTCACGGACAATTATTGTGGTATCAGCATTCTGGGCGACCGTTCTTTTAACGATATGCGAGCCCAGAAAGCCGTTAGCCCCTGTAATCAATACTTTCTTATTGTTTAAACTAAGATCAACCATATTTACCTCCAATAAGCTGTACTATCAACGATTTTTTACTTTTGCAATAGCCGGTTTCTTTTAGCTTACGTATTTATAATAGTTCGCAACATTATCCCTATGAAGTTCGGATGAATAGAAATCATCTATTGTATGAACGACACTGTCTATTTTATTGATAGCATATCTGATATCTTTAACATATGGCTCGTAAATCATCTCTACTGCTTTAACATCCAAGGCCAAGTTATACCATTTCCAGAGAGTAAACTCATTCTTGTTGATGATGTAGAAGCTGGTAAAATGATACACTAAGAGCTTGTCATTGTTTATATAGACTTTTTCCCCTTTGTTATTTATGTCATAATACTTCTGATACCAGGCTGCTGCATCAATTCCCAGACTTTTTACAACTACGACTCCTTCAAACAAATCATTCCAATTATTCATATACCGTTGGTCTCCCCATCGACCACGGTCGTCACAGGTGTCGTAGCACCATTCGATACACCTTTCACGCCACCAGTTCAAACATTCGAGCCCGCTTCTATCTTTTCTGAAGCCGATAAAACCCGCCTGGTATTTGCCGAAAATATTATCATTCCACCCGTCTTTCTGTTCGCAAAGAAGTATTGATCCATTACCCCATTCGCTATAGATTTGTTTTGCATTATCAAAAAAGTACATGTCGGCATCCAGATAAAGAATTGATTTAACTTCACTACAGTTTTCAAATATGTGTAGAATCAACGGTGCCTTCAGAGTCCAGCAATATTCCCGGATGCTTCTGTTGCCCTTTGCAACCAACAATTCCTCATCTTCAATATCATCCATTTTGTATAAAGTAACATTGTCAAGATCTAATTTGCTTAAAACATTGTATACAACTTCATCAACACAGCATATCCATAAATGAAAATTCTTCATATTTTTTAATAGAGAATAATAGAGGGTCAATCCCTTAATGAGATATGCTTTTCCAACAATGGTACAAAAAAAATTGTTCTCCCTTTTATCCATAATCTATTCACCATCAATCTTATAATAGTTATATGACCAACCGATATACTTCTCCCTGTATGCAGTAGTATCATATTCATTTACCAGTGCTATCATCTTTCTGTATTTTTGTGCATATGGAATATATACTAAATTGACAGCATCTTCAGGCAGCGTGATGTAGCCGCATAGCTCAAACTCCTTGTCATTGTAATAATAGAACCCGCTGTAATGAAAGAAAACCAATTTTTTATCATTTACATATAATTTATTTTCGAGCTTCCTTATTCTGCAATTCTGTATATTCCAGCCAGTAGCATTTATACCTACATTTCTAATTATCCTTACTTTATTAAATCTTTTAACCCAATCATTTACGTACATCTGGTCACTCCACTTTCCGGGCACTACTGCATTGTAACACCATTCAATGCATTTTTCCTTGAAATATTTAATGCATTCCATCGCATTGTCGTCCCTTTTGAAACCCATTAAACCTGTATTGTAGATTCCAAAAATAGAATTCAATTTCTTGTTCTCTCCGATAAACCTTTCCATTGTCAAAAGTATAGAACATTCTTTCAACTCTGCGAAAATTGGCTCGGGGCTGGAGTAAAATACGATATCGCTGTCCAGCCATACTAAGTGCTCTAACTCGGGATAGTTTGCAAACAAATATAAGAATATTGAACCTTTTGATGTCCATGCATATTCTTTTTCATTTCTTGTATACTTTACGGAAGCAAGCTCTTCGTATTGTCTCTCAACATCAGAAATCGGGATTAAGGTTGCCTTTTCCAATTGCATTTTCTCTAGTAAAGACTTCGCATCCTCATTCATGCAAATAAAAAAGAATTGGAAATCCGGATCATGTTTTGCCAAAGAATCGTACAGCATCAACCCTTTGTGAACATAATCCTTACTTATCACTGAGCAATAATTGTGTTTCATTTTCATGATCTCCTTTAAATATCTTTGTCCCTATTTTAGAATATGTAGCTTCATCTTCCGAAGTTACAGTTTAAACTGTACTAGCTAGATTATTCGGTAATCAACAAAAATTAAAGGTCAGAAATTAATTCTAACCTTTTGAGCTGTCATTTAACTTTTCATACAGTAAACAAGGTCTATTTTCTTTAGTTGAGCAGCCTGCTCAAGCGTCCGTAGCCCTGACTCTCCGCCTCAGCCTCAGACGAAAGATGTCAAGCCATAATAAGCAAGAATGAATGATAAAGCCAGCAATCCATCAGAATTGCTGGCTTCTTTGTATTTTACTTCAACATTTTTTTAATTTCGTGACTAAACCAATATTTTGTATGCATTTACCAACTAACAAAATTAGCTATATCATCTCTGCGTAAATCCGAAGAATAAAACAAGCGTATGTCCTCCACAAAGGGTTTTATCATCTGTATCGCTTCTTTCGCTGTCTTAATATAAGGCAAGTATATTAACCTGCTTACCTCATCGGTAATTTCTAAATTCCACCATTTCCATAGAGTAAACTCATTTTCGTCCAAAACATAAAAGCTAGTAAAATGATATATATTCAATTTGTCTTTTTCGATATATATATCATTGTTTTCTTCATTAATATTATAGTATTTAAGATACCATGCAGCTGTGTCTATTCCTAAGCTTCTTGCTACGACTACTCCTTCAAATAGTTTAGTCCAATCATTCATGTATTTCTGATCTCCCCATCGCAGCGGATCGTCGAATCTTTCATAACACCACTCGATGCACTTGCTGCGCCACCAATTCAAACATTTGACACCAGCTTCATCTTTTCTGAATCCAATCACGCCAGCTTGATATATACCGAAGATTTCATCATTATATTGATCTCGTTGTTTGCACAAAAGTATAGCTTTGTTCCCCCATTCTTGATAAACCTCACTTAAATCACTAAATATGAAAGTATCAGCATCTAGATAAATAATTGAATCCACTTGTGGAGAGGTATCAAAAATGCGAATTATCAATGGAGCTTTCATCGTCCAACAATATTCTCTGAAGCTTCGGTTTTGTTTTGCAGACTTCAATTCATCATCTTCAATGTCATCCAAACTATACAATGTCACATTTTCCAGCTGCAATTCCTTCATTATTCTATAAACCACTTCATCCATACAGCAAACCCATAAATGAAACTTTTCTAAATTCTGTTTAAGGGACAAATATAGTGCTAATCCCTTAATGAGATAACTTTGACCTATAATTGTACAAAAATGATTTGATCCATAAGTTATGTTGTCTTCATTATAAATACAATAATAGTTCTGAATATTAATAGTACTTATGCTTTTTTCTTTGTATATCGTTTTATCATAAGAATCCAGCAGTTCTAAAGTTCTCTGCCATTCAGCAATATACGGCTTATATATTTCACTTACTGCAGCTTCAGGTAGCTCTATATAATAGCAAAGGTCAAATTCTTTCTTATTGAAATAACTAAATCCATTGTAATGATAAAAAACAAGCTTCTCACCGTCCAGATAAATATCATTGTCTACCTTATTTATTACACAACCTTGTATATTCCACGGAGTGGCATTGATTCCAATATTTTCTATAACTCTTACTCTAATAAATCTTTCTTCCCAATCATTAACATACATCTGGTCACTCCATTTCCCTGGTAGCACCAAGTTGTAACACCATTCAATGCATCTTTCTCTGAACCATTTTATACTCCTCAAAGCATAAATATCCCTTTTAAAACCCATGAGCCCTGTATTAAAGACTCCATAGACATTGTTCAATTTTACATTATCACCTTTGAATAGCTCCTTAGTTAGCAGTATTGAGCAGTTGTCCAATTCTCTAAAAATAGGCTCTGGGTTGGAAAAAAACACGATATCACTGTCTAACCACACAATATGTTCAAGTATAGGGTAATTATTAAATAAATATAGAAATATTGATGCTTTTGAGGTCCATTCATATTCTTTTTCATTGCGACTAGCCTTCACTAAAGCAAGCATTGCATCCTGCCTTTCAACATCTTCTATCAGGATATATTCCGCATGCTCTGATATTATTGTGCTTAATATGTCCTTTACTCCTTCATTCATGCATATAAAGAACAGCCTAAATGAGGCATCGTATTTTTTAAGCGAATTGTAAAGCATTAAACCTTTATGAAGGTATTCTTTGCTCACTATTGTACAGTAGTTGTGCATTATTCCACCTTCTCTCATATAATTCAACAATTTGTAATGTATAGTCCAATATACAGTATGACAAGCTATTCGTAAAAGTTACAAATGGTATAATAAAGTGCCAGGTACAAAGGTTATTAGGTTAAGCCCTCGAATAGCATTAACAACCTAATTACCTACGTACCCGGCACTAATATGTTAATCATAAATATTACGAACTAGTTGCTCAACAGTGCTGTTTAGGACTTATTAATAAGATTCTTTCCTAAACTCCATGCTTTACCGATCTTTTCCCCAATACTCCAGTAAAAGAAGTCGTACATAGAGATGACAAGTGGTTTGATTTTTGTTATATCAGGGGTGTTATTAGTGATATAGTCGTTATGCGAATATGTTTCGATAATCTCTCCAATAAATATCTCATTGCTTCCTTCAAGCTCGATGTTTTTTACAAGTTTACACTCAATATTAACAGGGCAATCCTCAATCATCGGAACATTCAGTAATCCATAAAAGTTTTTAAACTTTAATGATTTATCAGTGTCCCTTCCCGAAACAAGACCACAATAGTCAATTAATTCGACCATATCCGATGAAGGGATGTTTACGCTGAATTGACCAGATTCATGGATACCTATCCTAGAGTACTGTTCTTTACTTAATGATATTGCAAGCATAGCTGGGTTTTTGCTAACTACGGAGCAAAAAGATACTGTCAAATAGTTGGGTTTCCCATTTGTATTAGTGCCAACTAGAACCACTGGCAGTGGGTATACAAGGTTACGCTTTCCAAGTTTAACTTTTTCCATAAATATCTCCTTAATAAAAGTTAGCCGGCTCTAATTACATCGTATTTCTTTTATAGTTATTTGACAAGTACCTACTTTATTGTGATATACTATCTAAATAGTAAGTGTAGTGCTAAGGAGGTCTATTATGGGAAAGGGAAATAAGATATATACGTGTCCTATTGATTTAACTATTGATGTAATCGGCGGAAAGTGGAGTATGTGGATTATCTGGTCACTGCTTGAAAAAGAGTTAAGGTTTGGTGAGCTTAAAAGATGTATTCCTAACATTACCGAAAAGATGCTGATACAGCAGCTCAGACTCCTAGAAAGCTTCCAGGTGATTAGTAGGAAAGTCTATACTCAAGTACCACCCAAAGTTGAATATTCATTAACGGATCGCGGGAAAAAGCTTAAACCTATACTCATGAGCATTAGAGAATGGGGAATAGAACACTTGCACCAAATAAGTGCTAATGAATAAATCTAGAGTTCTCCTGTAATCTTTATGTCTTCAATAAAGATGACATACCCAGTTGAACAGATTGGAATTGTGTAAACTAACGTATGGAAAGAATAGAGGGTAGATAATAAAATCTCTTCCCTGAATTGACTATCAGCCAAGGAGTAGAAAAAATCTGCATCTGTAATAATTAAAATAAACTTGTTAGCGAATACATTGAAAATACTTGATTTGTTGAGCATTTCCGTGGTAACATGACGTAAAAAATTAAGGACTATGTAATTTTTACATAGTCCTTTTTTAGTGTTTTTTCTAACACGCTAAAGCTCCTGCCTTTATTCCGTACTTTACACTTAACTGTTTAATTCTTCCAACTGAGGAGCTGTTCTTCCCGGGAAGTTTTTCTCAATTAATACTGTAATTACAAAAGAGAGCAAGCCTATTGCCGTACCGAATACGATCGCAAGTATGCCGTATGGCTCCTTCAGTATCTGCCAGTATATACCTGCCACACTACCGCAAATTATCGAAACAAGACCTGCCGACTTAGTGGCCTGTTTCCATGTTAATGCCAGTACAAATGCTGCGAAGGGTCCTGCTGCACGCAGCATAAATGCAAAGATGTTAAGGGTAATAATGTTGAGCTGGAACAGAGCGATACACATCGCGCCTATGCCTATTACAACATTGCCGACTCTTGTCATTGTAATCAGAGTTTTATCCTCAACCTTAGGGTTAATATATTTCTGATAAATATCCTTTGTAAATATTGTGGATGCACAAAGCATATTTGAGTCCGCACTGGACATCGTTGAAGCAATGATAGCTGCACACACCAATCCCGCAATTAAACTAGGTGAAAACTTAAATACTACAGTCGCAAGAGCAACGTTTGCCTTTACTTCAGGTACTGTCGCAAACGCAACTATACCAATGATTGCAGGTATAAATGCGAAAAGTCCCATGAAGATAGCAGACATGATAGTTGCTTTTCTGCCTTCTTTTTCATCCTTTGCTGAAAAGATACGGGATACCATTTCCGGACCGGACATGAAAGTAATGAAGTACTGAAATATTAAGCTTAAAACAGTAGCGAAGCCTATTCCGGTAAATGACATTTTTGCCGGCGGCACCTTGCTGATAACAGCTTCCCATCCGCCTGCACCGCTAATAATAAATGGTAAGCAAATTAAAAGACCAAAGAATATGATAATCCACTGAAAGAGATCGGTAAATGCATCTGCCAGCAATCCACCCATAGCTGTATAGATTATCGTTATCACTCCTGCCAACAGAATTGCAAGATTAATATTCATTCCAACCAATACAGAAATGATGACTCCTGAAGCAAGCACCTGAGATGCTGTGAGGCAGAATAGTGAAACAATGTTCAAAACCGCGGTAATGAGGTGTGCCGATTTCCCAAATCGTCTTCCCACAACTTCAGGAATTGTGAATGCCAAGACCTTTCTGAGCTTAGGAGCAAAGAAAGCCATAGGAATAATTCCGATTGCTGCTGCAAGTACATACCAAACGGCAGACATGCCCCAGTTTCCAAATGCCTTGCCAGCGAGACCTACCGTACTCCCACCGCCAATGTTGTTTGCTGACAAGCTGCATGCTACCATTATTGCACCCAGTGAACGTCCGGCCAGCATGTAATCTGTACTGTTTTTTATCATGTATTTGTTGGTATACCAGCCTACTCCCAACATACCGATAAGGTAAACAACGACAATAATTAGAGCTCCTGTGTTAATCATATTCTTCCTCCTTTTATTTTTTTAGAACCACCTGGATTATTTATATAAATTTATGGTTCTCCTTTGATGCTTTTCCGATGTTGTTAAAAAAATACCGGAATAACAATACTTCAGCCACTTTTTTCAGTATTTCTGCGTCCGAACCCAAAAATCCTTCACCAAGCCTGCCCTTTTATTGAATTTTCGAAAAATTTTCTCAGTAGCTTGTCCCACTTTGTGCAGTCGTCTCCGGGGCGATAAATATAGAGCCGCATCACTGCGGCTCTTCTGCTTTATTGGGATCTACTGCCCTTTTTTCAATTCTTATCTTCGAAATCCTCTTGTCATCTACTTCTTCTATCCTGAAGTACAAATTGCCCATATCCACTTCATCGCCTACCTCCGGCATTTTGCCTGAGTGGCTGAGAAGCATTCCGCTTATTGTATCAAACTCCTCTTCAGGTATATTAGAGTCTAGTATGTCGTTTACATCGTCTATATCCAGCATACCGCTGACAATGTATGTGTTGTCGTCTATCTTTTCGTAATCCAAGACAACGTCATCATACTCATCAAATATGTTACCAACTATTTCTTCAAGCAGGTCCTCTATTGTTATTAATCCCGCAGTACCGCCATATTCGTCTATGACAACTGCGATGTGGTTTTTCGATTTCTGCATTTCCTTGAAAAGCTCATCGATTTTCTTATACTCTGGCACGAAATATACAGGTCTGATTATATTTTTAAGGGATACTTCCCATTCCATTTTCCTTTTTATCATGCTGAAAAGATCTTTTACATACAAGACTCCTATTATATTATCAATAGATTCTTCATATACCGGAATCCTCGAGAAATTCTCCGCCACTATGATATCAAGAATCTCTTCAAGGGAGACTTCTGAGCCTATTGCTATAATATCAGTTCTTGGAGTCATTACTTCCTTTGCAACTGTATCATCAAACTCAAAGATACTGTTGATCATTTCGGTCTCAGTTTCCTGGAATATTCCCTTCTCTTCCCCGACATTTATCATTAGACGGATTTCCTCTTCCGTTATCTGTTCTCCAGTGGATGTGACCTTACCACCCAGAAGTTTAACTATGAAGTTTGTGGAAACGGTAAGAAATTTGACAGCAGGCGAAGCGACCTTGGAAAAAAAATTTATAGTGCCTGCAACCGAAAGTGCGATCTTATCGGACTGGGAAAGCGCCATCCTCTTTGGAACAAGTTCACCCAGCACTAAAGTAAACAGTGCTATTATGGTGGTTACAATAAATGTAGAAATCCATGATGCGGAATGTGATATTACCGGAACATTCAAGCCTGCAAGAAATACAGTCAAGCTTGACGATAGTGTCTGCGCACCTATGGCACTTGCAAGAAATCCGGCAAAGGTAATGCCAATTTGAATAGTAGCCAGCAGCTTGCTTGGCTCCTCAAGAAATTTTTTTACAATAATTGCAGCTTTGTTGCCCTCATCAACAAGAGGTTTAAGTCTGGACTGCCTTACCGAAACTATAGCCATTTCAGAGGCAGCAAAAAACGCATTAAGACCTATTAATAATAATATGACCAGCATTTGCGTCCATAAGTCTCCGTCCATTAAAAAAATTCCCCCTATATATTTCGCGAAAAGCATTTTATATTATTTATTCAAGTTTCGCGAAATGTTTTCCTTGATTGTTATTGAATTCGCACAACACCCAATATAATTTTTTCAGTGCGTTCAATATGCAAATCATTTGTTAATATTATACTATTTATTCGTATGTAAGTACAAATTGATATACTGCTGTTTTATCCCGCTACTTCCAGATTTCCAGCTATATCACCCATTATTATGGCATAACAGGTCCTAATGCCCATTTATAAGAAAATTCGCGCACTTTAATTGTCGAACCTCAAGCTCTTCAGCTTCTTTTTCAGTCTTTAATGTAGTAATGTGCTATATTCGTCACTGCTATTCTTCACAATGCTAAGTTCTCAAAAATCAATATAATATTGATAAACATAATAAAAATGGCCTACTGTTTGTTAAGCCAGCAGGCCTTGTGGCAAATCCATTATGAAAACCAGAAGCATAATCACCAGAAAGGTTTTGTCAGTCTTGTTTTCAACATATAAAATGAAAACAACGGCAAGGACTAAAAAATCTTCTGGCGTTAACCTACTGAGCATACCTAAGGCTAGACGTTCCAGACCCATTTTATTTCCCTGCCTTGTTCATAAAATTTTCAAAAAACGCAACAATGTTCATTATCCTGATGCAGTCGTCAATCCCCTTCTGCCTTTTTTCAGATACAAAAGGCTTTACCGAATTCATAAGCAATATCCTTCTGTCATCCTTTACCCCTGCAAACATCTTATCAAAAAGCAGCCCCATCAAAGCCTTCTCATCAAAGCCGCCCAGGCTGTCTGCTAAGGATGCCTGGGGTGATTCCTGGGATGATTCCTGGCTTTCACCTGGCTCAGGTGTCTCTTTTTCTTCTACTACTTCATTTTTTTTTTGAGGGCCAAGACCCGAGAGGAGCATGCCCATAAGTTGTCTTTTCAGACCTTCCATATCATTACTTTTAAGCATATTCACAAGCTGATCGCTTGAACCGTCTGCTGACTTGTTATTTGTCAGATATTTTATAATATCCTCTTTTAAGCCATCTACATCCCCTCTGTTGATTTTATCCTTTATGCCCGGGTCTATATTGCTGTTTTGGCTTATTTCATTTACCAGCATATTCTTAACCTGGTCCGGTGACACGTTATTTACATCTATGCCCCCCATTTTTTCGGAAACCATCTTTTTTATCTCGTTGAGTCCTTTATCAGATTCATTATTGTCCTTACCATAATATGGCATTTCCTGACCTCCAATCTTATTTAGAAATATACTGTTTTGGGTTTGAGCCTTTTCCTGTTGCTGCTCTTGTGTATATAGCAGATTGCTTCTTCTAGAACAGGCTCAGGTATGCTCACATCAAGTCCATCTTCAAGCTTTTCTTCTGTTATGTCATTTTCTTCCTTGGTCAGAGTTGTGAGAAATAAAAGTAGCAGCAGAGTTGAATCAGTTTCATCAAAAAAACCGTCCAATGCCATGACCCCCTTTAAGTAAGAAATCTTACCCTTATTATCATTGTATTCTCTTCATACTCATTGGTTACAGCGTTTTTGAACTACTGAATTCCCTTGCGAAATGACGGCTACCACTCTACTTCCATACTATGTACAAACTAGGATATTGGTTACAGTAAATCTTTCTCTCCTCTGTATAAATAATGATAAAACTATATATGTTATAATAAGATGTATTAAAAAGCACTGATTTATCGATAATAAGGAGGCACAAAATGGCAAAACAGATGTGGAAGCCCGGTACTCTTTTATACCCCGTGCCGGCTGTGATGGTATCCTGCAGAAGCAGTGAAGGTGTGAACAATATCATAACAGTAGCATGGACGGGTATAGTCTGTTCAGATCCGGCTATGCTTTATGTATCTATACGACCTGAAAGATTCTCCTATTCTATGATAAAGGATACCGGCAGCTTTGTAGTAAATATACCGAATAGGAGCCTCACCTATGCAGTCGACTTCTGTGGGGTAAAATCCGGCAGGGATGTCAATAAGTTTGAGCACTTGGGTCTCACACCTCAAAAATCCAACCTGGTCGACGTCCCCTCCATCGGAGAATGCCCGGTAAACCTGGAGTGCAGGGTCAAGGACATAATTCCCTTAGGCTCTCACGATATGTTTATTGGCGAAATACTTTGTGTAGATGTAGAAGACGCGCTATTGGACAAAACCGGAAAGCTGCAGCTTAATAAAGCAGACTTGATATGCTACAATCACGGAGAGTACAGAGCCCTGGCAGATTCACTCGGGCATTTTGGCTACTCAGTCAGGAAAAAGCCGAAAAACAGATGATAATAAGAAGCCTTCAAAAAAGGAAAAAAAGTAAAGCCATGCAACTCATGCTTTACTTTTTTTCTTTTTTGTATTGAAATTTGTTCTTTATTGCATTATTTATTATTTCTACCTTTCCAAGCAGCAAGCCGGATGATATGCCGTATTTCTCTGCGAGCCTGTGATCTGAAGCCTCGGCATTGCATAGATGGCAGTATGTATACTCCAATGCGGCAGCCCATACATTCACATCATCTATTTCCGGTACCTCAGGGAAGGTTGATTTTATGAACTCATACCAGATGTCTTCTACAATCTTCTTATATGGCCTTTTGTAACAGTTCCGCATCATAACCAACGCTTTAGTCTTTACCTCAACCCATGTCTCTTTCCACTCAGACTCAGGAAAGTCCAATGAATCAATGGTCACATTTTTTATCTCTCCATCAAAGTTCACAGTATATGGCTCCGCAGCCCCCAAGGAATTCAAAAGAAATACCGATTCCATCTTTATATAGTTCTCAACATCGTCCCTGAGCATGAATTTTTTTATTGCAGGCTCAGCTTCAACCAGCTTGTCGTTCTTTATCTTATTAAATATCAACTTCCTTAGGAAGTATTTGTCAAAGTTGATTCCAAAATAGAGTATATCAACCACATGCTTGTTTTTAGCAAGCTCAGTCTTGCATTCAGCAGTCTGCATCTCCATGAACTTGTATATGAAGTCCAGCCGATTCTTTATTTCTTCTCTCGGCAACTGATATACATATGGGAAATGCAGGTTTTCGCTTTCGCTGTCCAACTGTTTTAATGCGGTCTCAATGTAGTAATCAGAGATCATGTTGTCATTATCAAGCTCATAAAGCTTCTCCCATAGCTTGATGCCTTCCTTGTACTTTTTGCTGTTAAATGCTGCAACTGCAGTAAAATGTATATACATAGGGTTTTCGGGGTCAACTGCCAAAAGCTTTTTAAAGGTTCTGTACGCATCAGTATGCTTCCCCAAGCTCCCATAGGTATCCCCTATTTTATATAGGTAATCCTCATTATCAGTGCGGATTTTGCTGATTATTCTTATCTGCTTCTCGACCCAGCTGGTTGTACCTTGCTTATTATAGAATATTGCCAGGTTGCAATTCGCATGCACATTGGATTCCTCGTATATAAGCACCTCCCGGGCAAGCTCAATTGCTTTGTCCAAAAACCCCAGATAATAGTATGCGAGAGAGAGATTATTCCTTGCTGGCACAGCATTAGGAAGCATCTGCACCACTGTTTCAAATTTCTGGGTTGCCTTCTCATACTCCCTTTTCTCCAGATGGTCGATAGCTTCTTCTTCTACTTTGTATATCTTCTCGAGCTCCTCGTCATCCAAGTTGTTATTGGCATCCTTTATCATTGTAAGCATCTCCAGCAGTTCCTCTGCTTCTTCGGAGAATTCTCCATCCGGATCCTTTTCCAGATAAAGGCTGAAATATTCTGAAGATTTCTTTATTTTTTGCATTTGCAGGTAATTGCACCCCAATCCAAAATAGCACTCAAGGTAGTCAGGATCAAGGTTCTTGACTATATTGACCAGTACCTCAGTGGAATGGTCAACATTCCCAAGCTCTGCCAGCAGTCCGGCATAATTGAACTGTATAAAGCTATCATGAGGCTTAAGCCTGACAGCTTTTTCTACATATCTTAAGGCAGTCTTCAGCATGCCCTTCTGGATATATTTGTATCCAAGGTCAAAATAAAACTCCGCCCCTCTTTCGAAGGTCACAACTTTGTTGCTCATATTTAAATCACCAACTTCACTGAAAATCAATATTTCATTAACCCAGGCAGTACCACCTTGAAAAGGTTCCTTTTTTCATTGTTTATGAATTTTGCGCCCCCATGCTGTTTGAAGGATTCATATATACTTTTCAATCCCGTTCCTGTCTTAAGGAATCTCCCCTTGTTGTCGAGTATCAGAAGCATTTGATACAACCACTGATTCCTTCGGCAGGGGTTGTATTCCTCAACAAGCTCCGGCATTTCCTCATCACTGCAGGTGGCACCGGGATTGCTTATTTCTACCCTATTATTCTCTATCAATACGACGATTTCTCTACCCAATGAAAAATAGTCCCTATGTACGGCAGCATTCGCTACAGCTTCAATAACAGCCTCTATAGGGTATCCCGCGTTCATCTTTGCTATCTTTAAGCTCAGATAATCCTCAATTTCATCCAGCATTCTTGTAATTGGGCCCGAAAAATACATTACCTCATCCACACCGCATTTATCTATCAGTCTTACCCCGGTATGAGGAAGGTACAACTGAGGGTGATAGCCGAAAGCAAGAAGTCCGCCAACAGTCGGGTGATACGCTCCATTATCCTCGTCTCTTCCTATTATACCAATTCCCTCAAGAAGTGTGTAGTAATCTTGATTGGTGTTGATAAGGCCTGTTTTGGAAATGTAGTCATTAACTATCTTCTCATCCAATTCCCTTAATTCAACCCTGTTGAGAACTATTCTTTCATACTGGAGCATTCCTGATTCCTGCAGCATGCTGGCTATTTCCTCGCGCCTTGCTATATCCGTAGTTGAACCTCTTCTTATGTAGAATACTCCGGTTTGTCTTATCTGATGAGGCTTCTGACTGCTTTTATATATGGTCAGCACTGCAATCTGGTTATCTTCAATGGGGATTATATCAAGATTCAAAGTCACAGGCGGATCACACCTTTGGCTTATAATCTGCTGTATCTGCTCTTCGGTATACTTTTTCCCTTCTATTCCCAATATGTTTTTCGTGCCGTCCTCTATTCCAAAAACTATATAACCCCTGCCCCCTTTTGAATTAGCTATTGCTGCAACATCCTTGGCCATTTCCTTTTTCTCGCTGTCAGTCTTTAAGGAAAGCTGGGCTTTAAAATCAAGTTTTGTGCCTTCCGGCTTCTGTAAAAGGGTATACAGCTTTTGCCTATCCAAACACTTCACATCCTCTTTCAGATACTAAACTCAGGACTCTTGTACTCTGAGTCAGGCGAACACTGTTCGCCCCTACACCCGTAACCTCGTAACCTCTTAACCTGTTATATATAGTTTAACATAACATGGAAAATTATCAAAACAAAAAGCCGCGCATATATGTGTTATTCACATTTATGCGCGACTTTATTACATTTATTACACTTTTTAACCATTTCTCTTGAGCATTCAATTGCTTCCCAAGCTTTGAATTATCTGATGATTGTATTAAGCTGGTTTCCTTTAAATCCAAAATCATCGTTTTTCAAATACTTAAAGTCGTATTCCAATGACTGATACAATACATGTCCATAATCATCAATATTCCTGTTTGCTTCAGTCTTGTACTTTCTTCCTTTGTCATTGAAGCCTAGCTTCACTAATACTTCACTTATTAAATTCATTCTATTACCTCCCCTGTCGATTCTCCTCGCTGCGGTTCCGTTGATAAAATCACCTATTTCTGTAATTGTCATTTATGACCGCCTCCTTTCACAAGCTGTAAAGTAGGTGTGCTGTATAATATTAAAAGGCCATGGGGTATACCCATGACCTTTTAAAAGCGCTTAAAAGATGACTCTTATGCATTTAGTTATATAAATACAAAAGTCACAGGCCTATGGCCCGTGACTGCTAAACATACTATATGTTATCTATCAAATCTCAGGCCGTGATATATAATTTTGGGCATACTGACGCTGTATGCAAAAAAGTCTCTGCTGCCTACTGCAGTGTTAATCGCTACAACTACGCTTCTATTCATTTTCACGACCTCCTTCTTAATATTCATATTGATATGTATTTTTACTACTTTTTAACTATACCATTAAATTACCATTTTTACAATACTTCCAAATATTACAATTCCGTAACAGGAATTTCTTCTGTATGCCTTTGGAGAAACCGTTACGAGTTGCGAGTTACGAGTGTTTACGCAGAACTCCGAAGCTCCTTCTTAATTCGCGAAACGCGTAACGCGAAACCCGAACCACACCCATTAGGAATACCCTACTTCTTAATATTATTCTTATATGCATAAATAGCTGCTTGTGTTCTGTCACTGACGTTTATTTTCCTGAATATGTTGGAAACATGGTTCTTTACTGTCTTTTCACTTATGAAAAGTCTTTCGGCAATATCCTTATTGTTCAAACCATCCGCTATAAGGGTTATTACCTCATATTCTCTCTGTGTCAGCTCATTTTCATTCTTAATTCTGGTACCCCTTGGCCTGTTGAATTCCCTTATTAGTTCTGCTGCCAGCTTGGGTTGTATGTACGACTCACCTATATAAGCATCCCTTATAGCCTTAAAGAAACTGGCCGAATCGGAATCTTTAAGAATATAACCAGAAGCTCCTATTTGCATTGTCTCCAACAGATATTCCCTGTCCTCATGTATTGTAAGTATTACAACTCTTGTGTCTATTCCGTCTTCCTTGAGCTTCTTCAGTGCTTTTATACCATTCATTATAGGCATGTTTATATCCAGAAGCAGTACATCAGGTTTAAGCGCCTCAACTCTCTCTATGGTTTCAACTCCATTGGAAGCCTGTCCTATAACTTCAAAGTCAGCTTCCAGTTCCAGGAGTTGTTTGAGTCCTTCTCTGACTATGGAGTGGTCATCTGCAATCAATATCTTTATCTTATCCACATTATCCCTCCTCATTTATATTCAAAGAAATGCTAACAAATATTTTAGTACCCTTTCCACGGGATGTCTTCACATCAAACTTCCCATCCAGGAGTTCTACCCGCTCTTTCATACTGAGTAAACCATAGCCTCCGTCGTCTCGTCTGTCTACCTTAAGCATGCTCTTGTCAAAGCCCTTTCCATCATCACTGATTAGTAGATTTAACTGTTCCTTGGTGAATTCAACTCTGATACTCGCATTCTGAGCCTCTGAGTGCTTCTTGATATTGGTTAGTGCCTCCTGTACAATTCTGAATGCAGCAAGCTCTATAACCGATTTTAATGGCTTTGGATCTCCAAATACCAAAAAGTCAACAAATACTTTGTTATTTTCAACATAGTTTGAAATATATCTTTGAAGGGTGGGAACCAATCCCAAGTCATCCAGGGACATTGGCCTCAAATCATATATGATTTTTCTTACATCACTGAGGCTGGAACGGAGAAAACCTTTGAGATTGACAAGCTCCTCCTTTGCTTTCTCCTTATCCATATCTATAAGCTTTTCACACAGTTCGGTCTTAATAACAAGATTGGCTATGAGCTGTGCAGGGCCATCATGTATCTCCCTTGCAACCCTCTTTCTTTCTTCTTCCTGTGCTCTAATAATCTTTACCCCAAGGTATTGCTTCTGCTTGATATCCTCCAGCTGTATTGAAAGATCCTGAAGTCCGCCGCTGAGATACCCCATTGCGACTCCCACTTTGGAAACGAGGGATTCCGCTTTGTTTGCAGTATCTCTAGCAACTTTGAGCCTTCTCTCCAGCTCACCTCTCCGCTGTATAAGCAACTGTTCCTCTACCTTTTTCGTCATTAACTCAACTTGAAGGTCCTTGGCCTTATCGTAGGCCCTTTTTACATCCTCTTCCTTGTACTCCTTTATGTTCTTGCTCACTATCATAAGCTGATACCGGCAATCCTTGTCGAGCTTTTCGAGCCTGTCCACCTGTTTGATTAAATCTGCTGCAATTATTCTTACCTTTTCCAGCTCTTCCTCCACAAGCCGGCATTCACTACGAGAATTCTCAGCTATGCTAAATATTTCAACCTTACTTTTCTCAATTATATCTACAGTACTTTTGATTATCTCATTTAACCTGTCTATAATGAACACCCCTTGCTTCGTTTCCGATTATCCGATATTGCTGCGAAATATGTCTTAATAGGGTTTCCCTATTACTATTATCGCTGAATAATCGAACTTTGTTAATAAAAAACTACCAAATGCTTATATTCCATGTTGAAATGCAAGTCTCTGCATTAAACTGACATTAGCCACTAAGCTAGTACCCTTTATATACGCATTATACTATTATATTATTAAATTGTTAATAGTGGGTTTCCTATAGTGTTACAATTTTCTTTCTATTCCACATTTTTCCTTGTAGTTCGGCAACAAAAAAAGTGCGGTTCCGTGCCGCACTTTAAAGCTGAGTCTTACATGGTAGCAAGTTGTACCTGCTCCTGATCATTGAGCAGGAAGTTCAGGTCGAGTATTATTAGCAGCCTGTCCCCTTGTTTTCCTATGCCTGTTATATATTTTCTATCCACCCCGGCTATTATCTCAGGGGTCTCCTGAATATTCGCCTCGTTCAATGTCAACACCTCTGATGCGTCATCGACAATAAAGGCGATCTGTTTTTCTCCGAAATTGATAACAATAGTCCTGGTATTATCAGTTAACTCTTGTTCAGGGATATTGAATCTCTTTTTTAAGCTTATAACCGGAATAACGTTGCCTCTGAGGTTCATTACTCCTTCTACAAATGCAGGGGTATTAGGCACCTTAACCGGTTCCTCATAAGGCCCAATTTCTTGAACCTGCATTATATTTACACCATACTCTTCCTTACCGAGCTTAAAAATAACAAATTGCACTTCAGCCATAAAAATCCCTCCCATAGCTAATTATACCACTAAAACCAATTTTGTGAATAATTATTACAAATTTCTAGTGCTTTTTGCAATTACAGCCATGGTCGCAATCATGATGTTCATGTTTGCATTCATGCTCGTCCTCGACAAATTCAATTGAATCAAGCTGGTGTCTTACTTGCCCTTTTATATATTCAATATATTTTCCCCTAAGCACCTGCTGCTCCAGCTTCTCTTCATCGTTCAAACCTTCCTGCTTGGATTTTTTAGCTAGCAAGTTTATCCTGTCTATCATTTCCTTAGTTATCATATCCTACCTATCCTATCCTTGAATTCACGATGTCAAGCAGTTCATCATGAAGCTTACGGCCTTCGGCAGTAAACCTTCTGCATCTTTCATAAGCCTCTGTTCTGACAGCCTCATTTGCAATTCCCGGAAGGTTTATGTTTACATTCAATACTGCCCCTTCCAATCCTGAAAGGGCTAATAACGCCCCTACGCCTACATCAGAGACAGCATTCTTATTGCCATACCTGGCAATTGAAGTTTGATTCTTAAGCAGGTTAAAGCAGCTTTCAGCAGTCTTTAAAGGAACCTGCAGCGCATATAGACTTGCTTCCTGCATCTTCTCCCCACGTGCCTTTTTTTGTTCCTCTGTATCCTTAGGCAGCTTCATTGCCTCCATAAACTTATTGAAGGCTTGGGTATCCTCGTCAACCAATCCTGTAAGCTCCTTCTGAAGTGCCTTTACATTGTCGAATTCCTTCATGAACGCCTCTTTTATATGTTCATCCAAGCCCTCATAAGTTTTCTTCCCAACTGATAGATTCACCACCATCATTGTAAGGGATGCGCCCAAGGCGCCTGACAATGCCGCTGTGCTGCCACCGCCGGGAGCAGGCTCGCTGCTCGCCAGCACATCACAGTAACTTCTTAAAGTCATATCCATTAATAAACTCATAAATTCACCCCGCTAATGTTTAGTTTTTTATCATTCTTCCGTTTTCTACAACTACTTTTCCGCTCTTAATAACGGTATTTACATGGTTTATACCAAAATGATATACTATGTATTCGAGATTTGGGGCATCAAATATTACTACATCAGCTTTCTTGCCCACTTCCAAGCTTCCGATTTCCCTTGCCCTGTCCACACCGTAAGCTGCATTCAAGGTCATTCCCTTTATTATCTCCTCTGGAGTCATTTTCATTCCAAAGCATGCAAAGGTCATTATGGACTGCAAGTTCTCAGTAGGACATGTGCCTGGATTGTAATCAGTTGCAATTGCTACCCTGACACCCATCTCCATCATCTTTCTTGCTTGGGCATATTTACCCAGCATAAGATAGAAAGAGGTTCCCGGAAGCAGTATCGCTGTAACCCCGGCTTTTGCCATCGCAGCAATACCTTCCTCCGATGCAGCAAGCAGATGATCCGCTGACACAGCACCCATTGCCCCTGCAAGCTCCGCACCTTGGAGCGGAATTATTTCATCCGCATGTATCTTTAGCTTGAAGCCTTGCTCTTTGCCCTTCTGCATTATGATCCTAGACTCCTCGGGCGAAAATACACCCTCCTCGCAGAATACATCAATGAACTCCGCAAGGCCATTCTTCTTAACATAAGGCATAACCTTTTCACACATAAAGTCAATATAGCCTTGGGTATTTCCCTTGAACTCTTCCGGTATCGCATGAGCTCCCATATAAGTGGACACTATATCGACAGGATGGGAGGCATTAAGCTCAGCAGCCGCCTCAAGACACTTTATCTCGGTATCAAAATCAAGACCGTATCCGCTTTTGGCTTCCACAGTAGTAGTACCGTGGAGCAGCATCTCGTTCAGGCTCTTTTCTGCCTTTGCTTTCAGCTCTTCCTTGGAAGCTCCCCTTGTGTTTCTAACGGTGCTTAATATTCCTCCGCCCATTTTCAGAATCTCCAGATAAGGTACCCCCTTGAGCTTCATAGGAAGCTCCTTTTCTCTGGAGCCTCCATGAACAAGGTGGGTATGGGCATCTATAAGTCCAGGGGTCACTGTCTTTCCGGCCGCATCAATTATTCTTGTATCCGGACCTGCCATATCCTTGGGAGCATTTCCTTCCCCCAGTGCTATTATTTTTCCGTCCTTTACTGCCAAATACCCATTCTCAATTATTCCTGCCCCTTCTACCTCGGTACAGGCTGCTATTACTGAAGCATTTATTATCAAATCAGCTTTCATTCATTACACCTTCTTTATGAGTTATTCCAGTTCTCCTATTGCACTTTCCACTGCCTTTACAAAAGCTTCGGATTTAACCATTTTGTCCAGTATATTCATGTCAGTATACATTATCCTGTCTTCATCTACAGGAGTCACTTCTTTTCTTATAACCTTATAAGCTTCTAAAGTACCCTTACCAAGCTTTACATCTCCTCTGAAGCTTATTGCCTGTGCTGCTGCGAAAGCTTCAATTCCCAATACTTTCTGCACGTTGTCCAATATAACTCTAGCCTTTCTCGCTGCAGTAGTTCCCATGCTCACATGGTCTTCCTGGTTCGCAGAGGAAGGAATGGAGTCTACACTTGCAGGATGTGCAAGAATTTTATTTTCCGATACTATAGAAGCAGCCGCATACTGAGTTATCATAAAGCCTGAGTTCAACCCGCCTTTTCTTGTCAGGAATGCAGGAAGATCATTGAGCTGTGGATTTACTAATCTCTCCAATCTTCTTTCTGAAACATTGGCAAGCTCTGAAACTGCTATACCCAAGAAATCCATAGGAATAGCTATCGGCTGCCCATGGAAGTTTCCTCCGGATATTACCTGATCCTCATCGGCAAATACAATTGGGTTGTCAGTTACTGCATTCAATTCTATAGTTATCTTTTCCGCCACATATTGTATTGCATCTCTGCTGGCTCCATGTATCTGAGGTATGCACCTTAGTGTATATGCATCCTGAACTCTTATCTCTCCCTGTGAGGTTGTGAGTTCGCTTCCTTCAACCAATCTCAGCATGTTTCTGGCAGCTGCCATCTGACCCTTTTGCCCTCTTACTTCATGCACCTTACTATCAAAGGCAGTTGTTATGCCTTTAAGTGCTTCCAGCGTCATAGCAGCTATTATGTCAGCATTCTTCATAAGATTTATAGCATCATGTGCGGCAAGTGCACCTATAGCCGTCATTACCGGAGTACCGTTAATAAGTGCAAGTCCTTCCTTGGAAGTCAGCTCTACCACTTTGATGCCCGCCTTGTCCATAGCTTCTTTGCCTGACAGCTTTTCTCCCTGATAAATTGCCTCTCCTTCACCCAACATAATGAGAACCATGTTGGCAAGAGGGGCAAGGTCGCCGCTAGCTCCCAGAGAGCCTTTTTCAGGAATTATAGGATGCACTCCCTTATTCAGCATTTCAATCAATGTATTCACTGTTTCAAGTCTGATACCTGAAAAGCCCTTAGCAAGTGCGTTTATTCTCAAAAGCATTATTCCGCGTACTACCTCTTCGGCCAGTGGATCTCCCATTGAACATGCATGGCTCACAATAAGATTTCTTTGCAATGTTTTGGTATCTTCCTTTGATATGAATACGTCGCTGAACTTTCCGAAGCCTGTAGTGATTCCGTACACCACAGCGCCCTTATCCACAAGGTTGTCAACATATTCTCTTGACTTTTTTATTCTGCCTATTGCCTGCTCAGTTAATTCGATTCTTTGGTTGTTTCTGGCAACATCAACAACATCTTTTATGGTTAAATGTTCACCATCAATCAACAAATGTCCCATTCTAGAATACACTCCTTATTTATTAAATTAGTGCATATATTATGCACTTTATCAGTTTTGTATAAACAGAACGTCAAATAATTTTGTACGCCTGCCAAATATATTTTATCAGAATTGTATTGCTAAAGTAAACAAAAAAGGATTCTTAAAGCATAGAAGCCTTCCATTATCAAATATGCAGTCACAGTGACGTTCGTTGACTTGCCTCGCTTCCGTAACCAGAACAAGTATAGCTGAATAATATATATTACTCGACTTTTTAGCGAAGAAAGGGAGCATCAAAATGGTTATCCCCATAGGTTTTGATAAAAATTTGGCATTATTCCTTGCAGATTGCTGTCTCCAGGCATACAATCAGTTTAACTGCAAAGGAACTTTTGATGTGCCCGGAGGTTATACTCTGGTTGATTCCATAGTGGCTGCGCCCGCCAGGACAAATGATTTGTACGGCTTCATTATAGAATCCGACCACAGCATAATAATCTCCTTCAGAGGAAGCAAATCCAACCCCGATTGGATTGCCGATGCGACAATATCGCAGACTTATTTCCCTTATACCCGTATTAAGCTTGGTATCCATTCGGGTTTTGCGGCTATATATAACGCCTGCAGGCAGCAGATAATGGATGTGTTAAACACTCTGAGCAGCTCAAAACAACTTTTCATCACTGGCCACAGCCTGGGAGGAGCCCTTGCGATACTTTGCTCTCTGGATGCAGCTGCCAACACAGTCTATAATAACCCGGTCATGTATAACTTTGGGAGTCCAAGAGTAGGCAATTCCAAGTTTGTAGAGATCTATAACGAGGTTATCGATAATAGTGTAAGAATTGTAAACACAAACGACGTAGTGCCCCTGCTGCCTCCGGCGGTAGTGCATCCTCCACTTTCAAACGAGCTCCTGTACTATAGGCATGTGAAGGATCTGCTTACAATTGCAGTGCAGACTGGCAGCATATTGAGGAATCATCTGGTGGAGAATTATGTCAATGGGTTAATGGCGATGGGCAATGGGCAATAGGCAATAGGCAATAGGGTATTCCTTTTGGGTATTGATGTACGAATGCCAAAGCAGCCATGTAAATAGCCAAAGTAGCTTATACCGTGCTATGACACGGCTGCTCTAATTTTCTTCATGCTCCAATCTATTTCTTTTTACCTCTTGCTGAAGGTCTTGCGGCTCTTGATTTCCGTGGACTTTCTTTTATTTCAGGCCTACTCCCGCTTCTTGAACTTCTTCTCCCGCTGCCCATATTCTTTGGTGGCTTTATCAGGCACTTTTCATCAAAGCCTATCAGATCTTCCCTTCCACCTGCCTTAAGCGCCTTGTATACCAGTTCGTAGTTCTTGGGGTCCCTATACTGTATCAATGCTCTCTGCATAGCCTTTTCCTCAGGGTCCTTGGGAACATACACATGCTTCATGGTTCTCGGATCAAGCTCAGTATAGTACATGCAGGTGGACAGTGTGCCCGGAGTCGGGTAAAACTCCTGTATCTGCTCCGGGTTATAACCCATATCCCTCACATATTCCGCAAGCTCAATAGCAGCCCCAAGGTCTGAACCCGGGTGGGCCGACATGAGATAGGGAACAAGATACTGCTCCTTTCGAAGCCGCTTATTCATATCAAAGTATTTTTTTACGAACTTGTCATATGTGCCTTTCCCTGGCTTGCCCATATACCGGAGCACCTTGTCAGACACATGCTCGGGAGCCACCTTGAGCTGCCCGCTTATATGGTTTTCGCAAAGCTCTTTTAGAAACTCATCGTCCTTGTCAGCCAGCATATAGTCATATCTCAAGCCTGAACGAACAAATACCTTTTTTACGCCGGGCAGAGACCTGAGCTTTCGGAGCAGCGTTATATAATCCTTGTGGTCCACCTTGAGATTCTTACAGGGCGCAGGATAAAGACACTGCCTGTTCTTGCACACCCCTTCTTTAAGCTGTTTATCGCAGGCGGCAGCTCTGAAGTTTGCTGTCGGCCCCCCTACATCATGTATATAGCCTTTAAATTCCGGATCCTTCAAAAGCTGTTCCGCTTCTTCAATTATTGATTCATGGCTTCTGCTCTGCACAACTCTGCCTTGATGAAAATTTAAAGCACAGAAGGAGCAGCCGCCAAAGCACCCCCGCTGAGAAACCAGACTGAATTTTACTTCCTTAAGAGCAGGTATGCCTCCCTGACCCTCATAAATCGGATGATATTCCCTGGTAAAGGGCAGACTGTATACATCATCAAGCTCTATTCTTGTCATGGTGGCAGTAGGCGGATTTTGTACCAAAAATCTTTCTCCATGGGGCTGTATCAGTACCTTTCCGGTATGATAGTCCTGTTCTCTGTATTGAAACATGAAAGCCTGGGCATATTTTCTGGTGCTGTCCCGAACCTCCTCGTAGCTTGGTATCACTGTTGAGTCCTGTATGTTATCAAGCTCTGAGGTTATGTAGGCAGTGCCGTTTATATAGGTTGCATATTTTATTTCCATTCCTGAGTCAAGGGCTTCTGCCACTTGTATTATAGGTTTTTCTCCCATTCCATATATCAGAAGGTCTGCCCTGCTGTCAAACAGTATGGATCTCCTGACCTGATTGTCCCAGAAGTCATAGTGTGCGAATCTCCGAAGACTGGCTTCAATTCCCCCTATTATAATGGGCACATCCTTATAGGCCTCCCTGAGTCTGTTGCAATATACTGTAACTGCCCTATCCGGCCGCTTTCCCCTTGCACCACCCGGAGAATAAAGGTCCT
Organism: Clostridia bacterium; assembly: GCA_035628995.1. NCBI lineage: Bacteria > Bacillati > Bacillota > Clostridia > Clostridia bacterium. Next base: position 141,954 of record DASPIR010000029.1, read on the forward strand.
CCCGCCTGTGCTTCATACTGGCAGTATAGTGATTGACCATTGAATCCATGTTGCCCGAAGACACCAGAAAGGCAAGGCGCGGCTTGCCCAAGACCTTGAAGGCGTCCGTGTTTCTCCAGTCAGGCTGAGGAATTATACCCACCGTATAGCCTCGGTTCTCCAAAACCCTTGTTATTACGGCATGACCAAAGCTTGGATGGTCTACATATGCATCTCCGCTTATACATATGAAATCAAGCTGCTCTATTTTTCTTTTCTGCATGTCTTCCTTCGAAATAGGAAGAAAATCGTCCCTGTTAATCAAAAAATCACATCCGAATATATATTTTGCTGCGTGCTGCGTGCCACGTGGCTCGTGCAAGCCTAGGTATTCCTATATGGTCTGGTACACGATATTTAGTACTTGTAATGCTAAAGACGATATTGTTTTATTTATTATCCGTGTATTCCGTGGAATTCAGTGTCTTCAGTGTTATCCGTCCCCCCCGAAACCTATTTTAGACTAAACGTTGAAACCGGCGTGTAAAGCCTTTTTCCTCCTGCTTCCTCACTTTTTATCAGGGAAATCTCCCCGATTTCAATGGTCTTGAAGCTTTGAAAGTTTACTTTCTCCTTAAGCTCTTCAAAGGGTATCTTCAGTACTAAATCCTGAGCTATTGTTATGTGCGGGGTATAGGCCTTCATTTCCTTTTTCATACCCAGCCTGTGCATTTCCTCCTCCATATCGGAATACAATGCCACCAGCTTATCCAATTCCCCTGAAAACCCCAACCAGAGGGCATGAATACTCCCTTTGCCATCAAAGTAGCCGATTTTGTCTATGTTAAGGTAGATTTTCTGGTGCCTTGAGGCAATACCCTTGAGTGACTTTCCAATGTCGACAGTTTTGGCTTGCTGAACTTCGCCGAGGAACTTAAGTGTCAGGTGAAAGTTCCCTACATACTTGAATCTTCCTCTTTCTGAGTTTTGCCGTACTATATGCTGTATGCCCGCGATACTGTCCTTTACATCCCTGTTAAAATCCGCCCCTATAAATGTTCTCATGGACAAGCCTCCCCTATATATTAGTGCTTATTAACATAACATATTTCCATTCAATCAAAATGTTAATAACGCACCTAAAGTACCGCTATAACGTATGATACAATCACAATCAATACCCCCGCCACTATTAGTATGTATCCCCACATAAGGCCTTCCCTTTTTTGTACAGCAACTTCTTCCCCTCTTTTTGCTTTCCTGAGCTTGGATTTGAGCACGGAAAAAGGTAGAACGCTCCATATACCTCCTGCCACTGAAGTAAGTATTCCAACACTGAATATGTAATTGCTTATTATAAAATTATTTACAGAGTGGCCGTATACTAATAATGCTGCCAAGGTTGGGAGTATTACACCAATTGCTGTAATCGCAGCAGCATTTACTATAGTTTTTACTCTTTTATCCATGATATATCCGCCTTCCGTATAGTTTTATTCTGCTATTCCCAGCAATCTTTTAAGCATAATACCGTTTATTACAGCTTGAGCTCTGAAATGATTGTTAAAGCTTACAAAGCATTTTTCAGACTGTTTCTCAAGCTCCAATATCTTCCCTTTCCACTGCTCCAGTTCGCTCTCCTTATAGAGATAATCATATCTCTCATACGCTTCCTTATGATCCCACCATTTTTCATCGTTTCTTCCATGGAACCTGACATAAGCGACTTTGGAGGTGCCTATTGCGCTTCGGTCCAAAAGTCCCGCAACTGATGGCTCATCTACACAGACATAACCCAAGTCGTTCGAACGCAGGAGCTCCATGGTTCTGTCATTAGCCCACTTGTTGTTCCTGAATTCCACCACCATATCAAAATCGGCAAATCTTTCCCTGAGACCAAGAATATAGTCCATATTCTCCTTGTTGAAGTGGAAGGAATATGGAAACTGGGAGACCAGGCACCCCAGCTTTCCGGCCTGCTTCAGCACTTCCACCGCGCCAAGAAAATCCTCGTAGTCCTTATCCCGCGCATCTCTCGCGTGAGTCATTGACTGATGCAGCTTGACAGTAAAAACAAATCCATCTCCTGTCTTTTTCTGCATATTGTAAAACATAAAGGCATTAGGTATCTTATAATAAGTAGAATTAATCTCTGTGAAGTCAAAGGAGCCGGAATAAATGCCCAACATATCCCCAGCCTTCGCATCTTCAGGATAGAATGGCCCTACCCAATCCTTATAGCTGTATCCCGATGTTCCTACATATATCATCCTATTGCACTCCTATCAAAAAAATGAAGACATAGAAAAAGTATGCAGCCAATTTGGTGCATACTTTTATTTTATACAAGTACGAGCGTATATTCCACATTAATTTATCTTTTCTTCAAATCTGCAGCCCTTAATACCTCGTCATAAATTTCATCCTCGGTTTTACCATTGGCATTTATTACTGCTGTATTAGTCACCACATCTTCCATTCCCATAAAGTTGGAATCAGAACCGCTGACAACAATGGCATCAAATTTGTCCAAGGTTCTCTGAGAATCTTTATTATTGCTGTCCAGCTCCTCTACAGAGCAATCCTTGCTTTCCAGGTACCTTTTAACATTGCTTAACGGCTTTTCTATGCCTACCTTCTTCATATCCATACCTCCAAAATCTGATTTTCATTTCATAAAAGTATTATTCTCTAATTTATAATTTTTAATGATAATTTTTTGGGACTATACATTATGGCAAAATTAGTCTAAAATGGTTAATAAGTATCTTGTTAATTAATTTTTCCATGTGAATTTCTTAGTTCAGTAAAATTTGACTCCTTTGTAGATTTCAAACCTGTGATTCCAATAATGCAGTTTGAAATTTTTATGTCTTTAGATATTAATAAGAGTAAAGGATGATTCATTTGAAAAAAGCAATGATGAAAAACAAAAAGAATTATGCTACTTTCATGTTCATTCCTGAAAGTCAGTCTACAGTTAAATCTTTCAGAATGCCGATCTGGTTTCCCAGATTTGTTACTGTATCGATTATTCTGCTTGTTTTAGCATCTACAGCAAGTTTTTCTATTTTGTCATCTCTTAAACTTCAGTATGCAATCAGCAAAAGTGAAATAGGAAAGCTCACAGTAATCAACAGCTCTCAAAAGGTTGAAATTGAAAAACTGCAGAAAAACTCTGAGGAAGTACAAAAAAAACTGGAAGAGAACTCACGGATGCTGGAAGAGGTTAAGAAAGCGGTAGGTATTACTCCTTCCGCCACCAGCAAAAGCACCGACAGCAGTCCGGTTTCTTCAGATAACAGCTCTTCTTTCAGCAAGCTGGCAGCGAAGCCAAGTTCCGATTTATCGGCGAATATAGAGGGTATTGAATCTGACTTTGCATCACTTGCTGGTAAAATTGCAAGCCAAAAAAAGGAAATAAGTGAATCCTTGGGACCAATAAAAAACAAACTTGCATATTTGATGGCCAAACCATCCATTATGCCCGTTACTGCCTCTATAACTGCTGGTTTTGGTTATAGAAAAAATCCTTTCACAAGCAGAGGCAGCGAATTCCATAAAGGTATTGACTTTGCAGCCTCCTACGGCCAGACTGCTGTAGCAACCGGTGATGGCATTGTAATTTTCTCAGGCTGGAATGCAGGCTATGGAAGAATGGTAATAATATCCCATGGCTACGGCCTTACCACCTTATATGGCCACAATTCAAAGCTGCTCGTTAAGCAGGGAGATAAGGTCAAGAAGGGGCAAGCCATCACAAAGGTAGGAAGTACAGGCAGAAGCACTGGAACTCATCTGCACTACGAAGTAAAGCTAAATGGAAAAAATGTCAACCCAACGAAGTACTTCAACTAAAATGTTATCTTAATAAGCATTTATATATTGCAATTTATATGTAAAAGGAGGTAGTATAATGTTTGGCTCAGGCAAGAGATCATTGAACGGAGATAAAATGGATACTCTTATAGGAAAGGGTACAAGCCTTGAAGGTACTGTCAATGCCGAGGGTACTGTAAGGTTGGATGGCAAAGTACACGGAGGGCTGAATATAGCAGGCAACCTGATTGTCGGCGAAGAAGGAGCCATCAAAGGCAATATAAAAGCAGAAAATGCATTTATTGCCGGAGTCGTAGAAGGCAATGTTATTGCAACCTCCCAGCTCCATATTACACACACTGCAAAGGTTATAGGCGATATAACAGTTAAGAACGTCATTGTTGACGAAGGCGCTGTATTCATAGGCAATTGCAAGATAATAACTGATAACGCATAGAAGCAGGACATGCATAAACCCAAGCCGTAAATCGGCTTGGGTTTATTTTATCTCATCTGATGACTACACAGCATTGCTCACAACTGCAACAATCCTGTCAAGAGGTATGTCTGTTACAGAGCCTACTGTCCTTATATAACCAGTAGTGCCCCCATAGCCTCCTCCGTAGCCGCCCATAGGCCCGCCGCATGCATTGCCCAGTGCACAGCCGGGAGCCGGTCCTATGTGGGTTACAAGTCTAACGAAACATTGGTTTACTGAGAGTATAACACCAGTAAAGCCTGAGCCTGAGTCTCCTCCGCTCGTAGTGAATATCGTTACAGTTTCTCCTATTAGGTCTGAAAGCAGGTCAAAAAAATTTCCGGTGAAGCCGCCGCCGCCGTAACCAAATCCATTTGCCATTTTCTCACCCCCTTTCCCTCAATTGGACTTCTCACTTCCCACTTCCATACTATGTACATGCACCGATTTGGTGACAGCATGTATTTAAAAACTTGAGGGAATACATGGATGTATCATCCCGTATCCCCTTTGTAAAATGTTGTTTATTTATTTTCCTTCAGCTTGTTACACAGCATTACGTACAACTGCTGCTATTCTATCAAGAGGAATATCTGTTACTGAGCCTACTGTATTCACATAACCACCGCCGCCGCCGTAGCCGCCCATACCGCCGCCGTAGCCGCCCATACCACCGCCGTAGCCGCCGCCATAGCCGCCTACGG